>JAFGNY010000137.1 GCA_016926765.1 Bacteroidales bacterium
ATTATTTTGATACACTGACCTGTTGCCCATCCAGACTGAGCTCCGGGAGCTCGGAAGAGGATCTGGCGGAGGATATGGCAGCTGAATCCGATTCAACCGAAGCCTTATCAGCCGAATACACGGCCCTGGTTGACGGAGGTGATACCGAAGATATGAACGAGGATATCTTGTTCAGTATCCCCCCGGAAGCCCTTTCGCTGCAGCAACAATTGCTGGGTGAATCGCCCTATCTCTCCGATACGGTGATGCAATCAGCAGTTGCCAAAGAGGAGGTACTGCCCAATGCCATGATCCGCGACATCCTGGTGGCCAATCCGCAATCGGCCAAATCTACCCGTGTCATGGATGAACTCAATAACCGGTTTGTTCCGATGCCCGAACCCATGATGGAGGAGATCCTGGAGGGACAAACCACCATCTCAGCAAAGGAAGTCCTGGAAGGCAGGATATCATGGCACCATGCGAACCGTACACAGCTCTTCTATGAACGGATGAGACGGTACAAGGCAGATACCCTGAATCCGGAAGCCAGCTTCAGCAGCCTGGTCGCCTTGCTGCAACAGGAATCCACCTTGCCCTCCAGGTATAAGCTGGCCTTTGAATACCTGGCAAAAGGAGATACCACTTTGGCCTTATCAACGCTTGATGCCATTCCTTCAGCCTTTACCCTCTCAGCCGATCAGCAAACCGAGTATGAGGGATACCAGGATCTGATGGATCTGTATATTGATCTTCGCCGGGAGGGGAAAAGCGTCTTGGAACTCTCTTCTCAGCAGATCGCAACCTTGGAAACACTGACTTCAACCCAGTCAGAACCCCTCTCCGCCCTGGCCCGGAATGCCTTACGAGCCAATGGCACGATGGACTACTACGAACCAATCCTGCTGCCCGATCTCACTAAATCGGCTCCCCAAAAACCGGAGACCAAAACTGGCAAGATCAACACGGCATCGTACTTTACCCTCTTTCCCAATCCGGCCAACGATTACCTGATCCTGGAATATTCGATACCGGGGGACGAAAATCAAGGAAATCAGGCTATCTTTGTGATAACTTCAGCCGAAGGGAAACAGATCAAAACGATTGCCGTGCAACCGGGACAAAACCAACTTCTGGTACCTATTACCGGATTAAAGGCCGGACAATACCTGTGTACCCTGAAACAACACGGGAAACCGTTACAGAGTGAAAAATTCATCATAATCCGCTAACCCCATGAGCAGGTTGAAACACCTTTTATTGCTTCTTTCGCTCACAACCTGCATAGAAGCATATCCCCAGGACTGGCCCAAAATCATTCAGGAGCCCGGTCCTGGGGCTTATGCCAGTTGGATGATTGAAGCATATGACCACGGGTATTTTATCATCGGACCAAAGGCCACCTACAAATACTCCTGGATTATCAAGACTGATATAAACGGAGACATTTTATGGAATAAAAAAGTAGGGGACGGTCAATACAGATCTATTTTAGGCAGTATTGATCAGTCATTTGACGGAGGGTTTGTCGTCACGGGTCAGAGTAATAAATATGACTCCTATGGAGATCCGGTGATCATGAAATTTTCCCCTTGTGGGGAGGTGGAATGGTGTACCGTAATCAATACACCCGGAGATGGAGATCGAGGAAGGCAGATACGATCTACTCCTGATGGAGGTTACTTAATGCTGGCCATGTATTCCGATCCAAATCCCTTAAACCGGATCCAATTATTCAAATTTGACCAATCCGGCGAGTTGATCTGGCGACAGAATTATCCTCCTGACAGTACTGTGTTCGGTGAAGACAGCAAAAACCTGTATGTCGACAGCAGTTATTACATTGTATCGGCAGTCTGTTATTATCTTGAACCGGGCAGTACCGGAGGGTATGAACGACCTTACTACATCAAGACCGACACGGCCGGAAATGTGATCTGGAGGTTAGTCTATGGTAGTGGAAACGGCTTTCACGGGTTTCCCTATTTTGAACCCAGGAAAAGCACTTCAGGTTTCTTCTATGATGTTGGTTATCATAGTAACTATTGTGATACGCCTGCCTTATGGAAATATTCAGAAGCGGGAGAGGAATTATATTATCAGGAACTATATCCTGAGGCTTGTCCAGGAGGAGGAGGCGCACTTAACTTCATAGATGATACAACTTTGGTAGCATTTGTGGGTGGAACAGTTAATGGACAGGATTCATCGAAATGGATCAAAGTTGACACATTTGGGATTCAACAGTCCGCCAGATATTACCCTACAACATGGATCACCGGGACTTCATTCTCAGTGATAAGTCCAAATAGAAAGATTGTATCATTATCCGGGAAAAGCCAAAAGATTTATTTCTACCGACTGAATGATAGTCTCGAATTCGACAGTCTTTATACAATCCCTCGTACCTACGACAGCCTCTGTCCCTATCCCATTGTATCGGATACGGTGGATCCCGATTGCGGGTTGATTGTCAGCATTCAGGATCCACAGGCAGAACCCGAAGCCTACCGGCTGAAAATCTATCCCAATCCGGCTTCTGGTAAACTAACCATCGAAGTACCCGAATTTTTAGAAAAACGAACCGGCCCGGCTGATTTTCAGGTTTCGACCATTTATCACCAATGGGGTTCTGCCACCCTGGAAGCCTGGGACCTGTTTGGCAAGAAGCTGTTGGAAAAAGCTATTGAGCAGGGTTCAACCCCGGTGGAACTGGATGTCAGTCACTGGCCGGCCGGGATGGTGGTGTTCAGACTGATATACCAGGGAGGGACGGTTGCAACGGAAAAGGTGGTAATCAGGTAATGGGAACCAGACCTTCCAGGTTTTAAAAACCTGGAAGGTCTTAACAAGTAAAAAATGAATCAAAAATCCTCATCAGGACAAAGAACATTCCCGGTTTCTACCTCAAGGGTAGAATGCTGAATACCCGATTTACTCAACCGCTCTTTGATCTGATCTTTCAAAGATTCAAAATCAGACAGATGGAATTCTTTGGGAACAACAATATGGGCGGTCAATGCATTTTCGGTTGTACTGATGGCCCATACATGAATATGATGAACTGTTTGAACGTCTTTACATTGAAGGATCTCTTCCTTGATTTTTTCCAGGTTCACACCCCGTGGTACGCCATCCAAAGCCAAGATGACACTATCTTTGAGAAGCCCCCAGGAGGAAAGTAAAATCACAACA
>JAFGNY010000138.1 GCA_016926765.1 Bacteroidales bacterium
CAAAGCAGCCAGGGAGATGAAAGAACGGATCGTGGAACTGGTTGGAGGTACCGACGCCCATAATGTCTGGATGGGAACGTTTCACTCGGTCTTTGCCAGGGTGCTTCGGGTGGAAGGACACTTGCTGGGCTACCCACCCAACTATACGATTTATGATACAGAGGATTCCAAGAGGGTGATCCGGAACCTGATCAAAGAGAACAACCTCGACGACAAGATCTACCAGCACGGCTATATCCTGCACCGGATCTCTTCTGCCAAAACCTCCCTTCTCTCCGCCGAGGAGTACAACATCCATCCCGAGATCCAGGAGTACGATACGTCATCGGGGAAGCCACTGACTGGCAAAATCTATACGCAATACCAGAACCGGCTTAAAAGGGCGGCAGCAATGGATTTCGATGATCTCCTGTTTAACATGAACATCCTTTTACGAGATTTCCCGGATACACTTTTCAAATACCAGCAGAAGTTCAGTTATATCCTGGTGGACGAATACCAGGATACCAATTACGCACAGTACCTGATCATCAAAAAACTTGCGGCCAATAATGAAAATATCTGCGTGGTGGGCGATGACGCTCAGAGTATCTATGCTTTCCGGGGTGCTAACATCCAGAATATTCTGAATTTCAGGAATGATTATCCCGACCTCAAGACCTTCAAACTTGAACAGAACTATCGGTCAACCAGGACCATCGTGCGTGCCGCGAATAAGGTGATTGAAAACAACAAAGAGCAGATCTTTAAGAAAATATGGACAGAAAATGAGGAAGGTAATCTGATCAGGGTAATCAGGGCTTCAACAGATACGGAAGAGGGGAACCTGGTAGCACAATCCATCTTTGAGCAGAAGATGAATCACCAGCTTCCCAACTCCGCATTTGCCATCCTCTACAGAACGAATGCACAGTCGCGATCGTTCGAGGAGGCGCTTCGCCGGCTGAACATTCCCTGCCGGGTATACGGAGGCATCTCATTTTACCAGCGAAAAGAGATCAAGGACATGCTGGCCTATTTCAGGCTGGCGATCAATCCGAAAGACGAAGAAGCATTGCTGAGGGTGATCAACTATCCGGCCAGAGGGATCGGGAAGACCACCATCGAGAAGTTGATTGTGGCGGCCGATGACAGCGGTATGTCAATCGTTGATGTGATCGGAGATCCCCAGACACACCGGCTTTCACTACCCGCGGGGACCCTGCAAAAAATCCTTGCTTTTCTCACCATGATCCGGAGTTTCAGCGCAATGCTGAAAACACGCAACGGGTATGATCTGGCCAAACACATTGCCGCTTCAAGCGGACTGCTGAAACAGCTTTATGAGGATAAAACTCCCGAAGGGGTAAGTCATTATGAAAACATGGAGGAGCTGCTGAATGCAGTGAAGGAATTTACAGAGTCGGAGCGATTACCGAACGTGGAAACGGGAGAGATCGACACCTCTGTCCGCACCCTGGATGAGTTCCTGCAGGAGGTTGCGTTGCTTACCGATGCTGATTACCATGAAGAGGAAAGCAAGGACCGTGTACTGCTGATGACGGTTCATTCAGCCAAAGGGCTGGAATTTCCTCATGTTTACCTTGTGGGTCTGGAAGAGAATCTTTTTCCTTCCATCCAGAGCCTCAATTCGCGGTCAGACCTGGAGGAGGAGCGCAGGTTGTTCTATGTTGCACTGACGCGTGCACAAAAGTATATCACGTTAAGTTATGCCGAAAACCGATACCGGTGGGGGAACCTGACCCTGTGCGAACCCAGCAGGTTTCTTTCCGAAATCCCGCAGGATCAGTTGGACTTGCCAAAAAAAACATCCCTGCATTCCTCCGGTTCCCGGTTGGAAGATAATTTCTCCGTCTCGCTGCCCGGGATAAAACATCCTACCAGGACCACTCCGGCTTTCCGAAGCCTTAAGAAAACAAATCCTTCAGATATTCCTGACGACTTCAACGCCGCCTCTATTGAATCGATCGTTCCGGGAATCGAAGTCATCCATGAAAAATTCGGAAAAGGGAAAGTCGTACAAGTAGAAGGAGAAGGACCCAATAAAAAAGCGACTGTCTTTTTCCAGGGGATTGGGCAAAAACAGCTTCTATTGAAGTTCGCTCGACTCAAACTTGCTTAAGAGTGAATTCAATCCTCCACCTCTTCAGAAACCACCGGGACTCCCGACTCGTGAAAGTGTGAGACCCTCCATTGGCCATGTTTCTTTTGCCAAAGGAAGGTATTGGCCAGGTTGCATGATACTTCCGCGTCGCCCAATGGAAACACATTGGTTCCGTAGCCTACCCACAGGGCAGCATCGGGACTAAGCACATAAACCTGACTGAATTCGAAATTGATTTTCTGCCATTCCATTGCCGTATAGTTGGAATCCAGTTTCGTCAGCATTTCGCTGTGGGAATAAGGGATTCCGTTGATAAAGAACATCGAGGTACTGTCCATGAGTAGCATGGCGCCTGTTTCAACAGGGTCCGTTGCTTCGGCGCTGGCGATCAACTGGTTCATCAGCATTGAAATAGTATCGGCAACGGCTGCTTTCTGTTCAAGGGTCATCTCTACCGGTTTCGGCTGGCAAGCCGTGAACCATAGCATTATGATAGCGAACACTATGGTCAAACTACATGTTGATTTTCTCATATTCCGTAATTTAATTTTCTCAAATTTACAAAAAGTATTTTATTCAATACACTATTTATAAGGGGAGTACACTCTTTTGAGGGGGGGCACTGATTCACAGAGATAATTGTGTTATCTTTGCAGAAATTTTCAACTTCATGGAATATAACACTGCACGCGGGCCGATGGCTATCGCAGAATATGGAAGGAATATCCAGCAAATGATTGAGTACATTACTACGATCGAAGACCGTGAAAAACGCACCAAAGCAGCTAAGTTCATTGTCAACGTAATGGCCCAGATGCACCCCCAGGTTAAGGAATCCGGTGATTACAAACACAAACTCTGGGATCACCTCTACATCATCTCCGGATTTAAGCTCGATGTTGATTCTCCCTATCCTCCTCCCCCACCTCAGGTTCTCAGTGCCAAACCTGAACCCATTTCCTGTGTTTCTACAGAGATAAAATTCAGGCACTACGGAAAAAATATCTCCCTGATGATCGAAAAGGCATCAGTTTTTGAGGATGGTCCTGAGAAAGATGCTCTGGCAAAAGCGATCGCCAACCATATGAAAAAATCCTACCTCAACTGGAACCGCGATTCTGTGACGGATGAACTGATTGAGGAACAGCTGGGCATTCTCTCCAACGGCGCGTTGAAACTCAAAGAAAATACCCGACTCTCCGCCACCAGCGACATCCTTGCCCAGAACAAAAAGCGGCGTCCCTTCCGTCAGAAAGAGAATAATAGTCCGAATTACCGGGGCCGCAGAAAACCACAGTGAGCTCGTTCGAGATCACCGGAGGGAAACGACTGTCGGGGGAGATTATCCCACAAGGGGCTAAAAATGAAGCTCTTCAGGTGATTTGTGCTACCCTGCTCACCGGCCAGGAAATTACCATTCATAACGTTCCAGCCATCCACGATGTCATCCGTCTGATCGAACTGATGAAAGATCTGGGTGTCGTGGTGAAACAACTGAATCCTTCAACATTTTCATTTCAGGCCCGGGAGGTTCATTTCGACTATCTCCATTCCCATGACTTCAGAGAGAAAGTGGGTTCCATGCGGGGGTCAATCATGATTTTAGGCCCTTTGCTGGGACGGTTTGGCAAAGGTTATTTACACCTTCCCGGCGGAGATAAAATCGGCCGCCGCAGGCTGGATACCCATTTTAACGGATTGCAGCGACTGGGAGCGACGTTTACCTACCACAGCGATCATCAGTTGTTTGAATTCTCAGGGAGCAACCTGCAGGGTTGTTATCTGCTGCTGGACGAAGCCTCTGTAACCGGTACTGCCAACATCCTGATGGCTGCCGTGCTTGCGAAAGGAACCACCACCATCTTTAACGCCGCCTGTGAGCCTTACCTCGTCCAGTTGTGCGATATGCTAAACAGGATGGGTGCACATATCACAGGTGTCGGATCCAACCTGCTTACTGTTGAAGGAGTGGATGAACTCCATGGGTGTGAACACACCCTGTTGTCGGATATGATCGAAGTGGGAAGCTTTATTGGATTAGCGGCTATGACAGGCTCGGAAATCACGATCCGGAATGTCAATTACCGCCACCTTGGCATCATCCCTGATATTTTCAGGAAGCTTGGAATCAACCTGGTTCACCAGGGAGACGACCTTTTTATTCCTGCACACGACCATTATGCCATGGAAACCTTTTTGGATGGTTCTATCTTGACGATTGCAGATGCCCCATGGCCCGGTTTCACGCCCGACCTGATCAGTATTGTCCTTGTTGTGGCAACTCAGGCCAGGGGAAGTGTACTGATCCATCAGAAAATGTTTGAAAGCAGGCTTTTCTTTGTAGATAAACTGATTGATATGGGGGCCAAGATTATCCTCTGTGATCCCCACCGCGCTACAGTGATCGGACTTGACCATGAATACCCCTTACGCGGGATCCGGATGTCATCACCCGATATCCGGGCAGGCGTTGCCCTCCTCATCGCGGCTCTTTCAGCCCAGGGGATCAGTGTGATCGACAACATCGAACAAATTGACCGGGGCTATGAACGCATCGATGTCAGGTTAAATGCCCTTGGCGCTGATATCCGGCGAAGCAAAGTCTGACAATTTGTCGGAATTCCCCGAATGGCAAATTTTTTGTACCTGCCCTCACACAAGTTTAAAGCCTAAATTTAGCTGACTATTTATGCAGAAGAGACCAAAGAAAAAAGAGGACAACGAGAAGGTGCATGATGAATTGATTCATGAAGAGGAAGCCCACGTTGCTGAGCCAGATGAAGAAGTTGAAAACCCTGAAACCTCTGAAAATCCGGATGAAAAAATTGCCGAACTGAATGATCGTTTTTTACGACTTTACTCCGAATTTGACAACTACCGGAAACGTACCATCAAAGAGCGGATTGACCTGAGCAAAACCGCTTCTGCAGAAATCATCACCGATCTTCTTCCTGTACTGGATGATTTTGAGCGTGCCATCCGGGCCTTTCCGGATGACGGAACGATGAATCCCTCTCTTAGAGAAGGTATTTTATTGATTTATAATAAATTTCTGAATATTCTGACCCAAAAAGGACTTGTCCAGATGAAGACCATCGGAGAGCCCTTTGATACCGATTTTCATGAAGCAATCACCAATATCCCTGCTCCGTCGCCTGATCTGAAAGGGAAAGTTGTTGACGAGATCGAAAAGGGATACCTGCTCAACGGGAAGGTCATCCGGTATGCGAAAGTGGTGGTGGGGAGCTGAGGACGAGGGAAGAAGGACGAGGGAAATAACGAACGTGCATGACGACAAAACGAGACTATTACGAAATCCTGGAAATCAGTAAATCTGCTACTGCGGAGGAGATCAAAAAAGCTTACAGAAAGCAGGCGCTGAAGTTTCACCCAGATAAAAATCCCGGAGATGCCGTGGCGGAGGAGAAGTTCAAGGAAGCTGCAGAGGCCTATGAAGTTCTGAGTGATTCGGGCAAACGACAACGATATGATCAGTTTGGTCATTCGGGGCTGGGCGGAAATCACGGGTTTGGTGGATTCAGCGGAGGGATGAGCATTGATGAGATCTTCAGTCATTTTGGTGATATTTTTGGGGGCGGAGGATTCGAGGATCCTTTCGGAGCCTTTTTCGGAGGAGGGCGGCGTCGTTCATCGCGAACCGTGCACAAAGGATCCAACCTGAGGGTGAAAGTGAAACTAACCCTCGAAGAGATCGCACACGGAGTGGAGAAAAAAATCAAAGTGAATAAATTTATCGCCTGCTCCACCTGCAACGGGACAGGCGCCAAAGACGGAAGCGCTTATCAGACCTGTTCCACCTGCAACGGAAGTGGCCATGTTACCCGTGTAACTTCAACCTTTCTGGGACAGATGCAATCCACCTCCGCCTGTCCGAATTGTGGTGGAGAGGGAAAAGTGATTACGGATAAGTGTCACGACTGCGCCGGCAACGGAGTCGTAAAAGGTGAGGAGGTGATCAGTATAAAAATCCCTGCGGGAGTTGCTGAAGGAATGCAGTTATCCATGAACGGGAAAGGAAATGCTGCAGCCCGGGGAGGGATTCCAGGGGATCTGTATATTCAGATCGAAGAGATCCAGCACGACGATTTTACAAGAGAAGGCAACCATCTTCTTTACAGCCATTTTCTTACATTCTCGGATGCCGTACTTGGTACAAATATTGAAATTCCTACCATCGACGGGAAGGTAAAAGTGAAAGTGGAAGCCGGAACTCAAAGCGGTAAAATCCTGAGATTGCGCAACAAAGGATTACCCAGCGTGAACAGCTACGAAGGGAAAGGCGAC
>JAFGNY010000139.1 GCA_016926765.1 Bacteroidales bacterium
CCAGCAAGTAGTTTGACCTGAAGGTAAACCTTCCCTTCAGCAGCTGGTTGTCTGCAAGCACATAGTTGACCACGTTGTTCAGGTAGCCATTCATCGTGATGTCGGATTCGCCGTATCGGGCATCGAATTGATCGAACCGGATGCTGTCGTTCCGGAAGCGGAATACACCTGACTGAAGGATCAACGGCTTGGGAAGGTATTCTGAAGAGAGTGAGATGTTCCTGAGAACCAGTGTGCCGTTATTCCTCAACTTGTCAAGGCGACCTTCCATGGCATCACGTTGGGTTCCTTTCAGATGCAGATCGGTAGAGATAAAACCAGCCAGATCCATCCCTTCCTGTGAAAAGAGACGATAGATCCTGGCCAGATCAACCGATCCGTTGGAGACAATGTTGTATCTGACATTTCCGGGGGTGGAGAGGTCGGCGCTGAGGGTAAAGGGATTCCCCTCAAAGGAGAAAGAAAGCGGATTGATACTGACCCGGGTCCCGGAGAGGTCTCCTGTTTCGTTTGTAACAGCGGCAACGACATTGATCTGTTCAACGGGGTGCGGGTAATATTTTGTCTGCACGGAACCATCAATAAGGTTCAGATTCAGGCTGGTCACCGGAAAAAGGTTCCTGTCCGGATTGTAATTCCCGTTCACATCCAGATCGAAGTCCAGTATCCCTTTCAGATCCAGACTATCCAAGGGAACTACTTTCTTCAGTTCGGCCAGGTTCAGGCGGGTGAAGAGGTGCGCTTCAATGGGCAGGTTTGTCAGGCTATAAAGCCGGATAAATCCTTCAATCTGGTTGTGCAGGAATTCAGCTTTCAGGTTCTCCAGCTTCAGAGTTGTGGTGCGGTAATTATGGTTTGAGGCAGCGACACCGAGGTCAAAGGTAATCCCGGTGATGGCATCCGGGAGCTGTTTGTAACGAAAATATCCGTTCGTCAGTTTCGAGGTAAGCGTAAAATCGGGGATACGCAACACAACGGTATCCGGTGTTTTGCTTTTCGGATCCTGGCCGGTGGCATACTCACCCCGGGCGTTGAGTTTCATGGAAAAGAGGCCTTTAAGATCCATTTCGCGCACGCCGAACCCTTTTGTCCAGTTTTCCAGGGTGATCTTGATATCGGCTTTGGCTGAGAGCCAGAGTGTGTTTGTACTCACGAGCCAGAGCGATCCGCTGAGGTATTCCTCCCCGAACATGGAGAAGAGGGCGATAAAAAAGGAGTATCCGTTTTGCCGGAAGGTGAGTTCTCCCCTGAATTCAAACGGGATTTCTTTGATAAAGAGGTTGTTCTTTTCAAACTTCATCTCAAGCGTGTTCATGTTGATGCTGGTGGTGAGTTCGGCCTTCACCGGTTTGGACTGAAGCCAGGGAGTATTGTCGAAATAAAGATCGAAGGAGTCGATTTTAACACTGGAGGTGAGCCTGAGAATATCGCCGCTAACCAGGTCGCTTTTCCCCCGGTAGTTGATGCCGTGAGCCACCATCTTCAATGGGATGGAAGGATCGGAATAGGTAAAATCGGTCTGTATGAAATCGATGTTCCCAATCTTTATAGCTGCGCTCCCGGATGAAACTGTATCGGTGACTTTGGCAGAATCGGTGGAGACAGAATAAACTTCAAAACTGGATTTCCCGCTCTCAGTGTACTGGATCAATACCTTGCCCTGGTAAATGTACATCCGGGTGATCTCCACCGGCCCGCTGACGAGGCTGAGCAGGTTAACTCCGAATGAAACCTCACGGGCTCCTATCAGGGTATCCTGCTGGAAGGGAGCGGAAGAGATCAGGGAGAAATCTGTCAGAGTCACAGTCAGATGTGGAAAATGACGAAAAAAAGAAACATCCATCTCCGAGAAGTTCATATCGGTAGTAAGAGCCTCATTTACCGTTTGTTTAATAATCCCGGCAAATTTTTCCCGGAAAAGAAAGGGGGTAAGGATCAGCAGGATCAGGATGATCAACGCAGCAGCCAACGTGATCCCAGTAATTTTCGCAGCTTTCTTCATTCTTTCTCAAAGCCAAACTTCCAGGCCAGAGCTGCCAGGATTGCTCCTGCGACAGGAGCTACAAAGAAGAGCCAAAGCTGCACCAGGGCTTTCCCTCCGGCAAACAATGCTGGTCCGAGGCTGCGGGCGGGATTTACTGAAGTTCCGGTCACCGGAATAGCAACGAGGTGGATTAGCATCAGCGAAGCTCCGATTGCCAGTCCGGCCATGATCCCGTTCCCGAATTTGGACGTGGTGCCAAGGATCACAAAAATGAAAATAAAGGTCATGATCACCTCGATGACCAATGCGCTCAGGGTGTCATACTCGCCAAGGTAACCCGGTCCCCAGCCGTTGGCGCCGAGCGCCCACTCTCCCATGACAAAGCCGGGTCGTCCGATCATGATGAGGTAAAGTACTGCAGATCCCAGGATCCCTCCCAGGAATTGGGCGATGATGTACCATACGGCTTCTTTCGTTTCCATTTTTCCTGCGGTAAGAAATCCAATGGTGACAGCCGGATTGATGTGGCACCCGGAGATCCCGCCAATGGTATAGGCCATCACGACCAGGGCAAATCCAAATGCAATGGAAACCCCCAGCAAACCGATTCCACTCGGTCCGGATGCGGAAACACCCGCGATCACGGCCGAACCACACCCAAAGAATACGAGACTGAAAGTCCCGATAAATTCTGCAGCATACTTTTTCATACTACATGGTTGTTAAATGAACACTAATTCGTTACAAGGTGCACAAATGTATGAAGAGATCATTTTAAACCCGTTGAGGTAGAAAAATATTTTTACATTTTACCATTTTACATTTGACTGCCAACTGCCAACTGCCCACTCCACTGCCAATTGAAAACTTTATCCCCAAAACGTATAACCTTTTTCCTCTTTTTCGGTTTAATGGTATATCATTAATCTAAATCGTTATATGACTGAGAGTATTAATGTGGTGCTTCCTGACGAAGTTGTCATGAGGAAAATATATGTGATCAGAGGAATTAAGGTGACGCTGGATATGGATCTGGCAGAGCTGTATGGCGTAGAAACCAAATATTTAAAGCGGGCAGTAAGAAGGAACATGTATCGGTTTCCATCAGATTTTATGTTTGAGCTGACCAGTGAAGAGTTGAAAAATTGGAGGTGCAATTTTGGCACTTCCAGTCGTGACAAGATGGGATTAAGAGTCCCGCCTTTTACATTTACAGAACATGGTGTACTTATGTTAGCAAGTGTTCTGAATAGTGAAAGAGCTGTGCTTGTGAATATTCAAATCGTCCGAATTTTTATCCGAGTGAGGAAGATGCTCCAGGCTAACAATGATATTCTACACAAGTTGAAAGAGTTTGAAAAAGGGCTATCCGATCATGATGATAAGATCAGGTTAATCTTTGAATACCTGAAACAATTGGAAGGAACCAGAATAGAGGAGAAGAAATTTCATGAACGGAAACCGATAGGATTCAGATAAATCAAATTTGGAAACCATGATATCCCATTCGGAAAGCCGGTTTCCTATCCAGCCATTACAATTTTAGCGAGATCATATACTGCCCTGAAGGCATCATCGGCCCGAAAGCACGGGCATATCCGATGGAAAGGGTCGACTTGATCAGGGAAAACAGCACCAGCTCAAAGTCAACCTGTGCTCC
>JAFGNY010000016.1 GCA_016926765.1 Bacteroidales bacterium
CATTAAGGTCATTAAGGAAAAATTCTGCATTCTGAATTTTACTCGTCCGCTTGTCCGCTTGTCCGCTTGTCCGCTCGTCCGCTTGTCCGCTCGTTTTATGTGTCCAATATCCTGTATTCTGTTCTCTCCGGAACCCCTCGAAATGTCTCAAGTAACTTTTCTGAAACATGGGAAAGGCATCCGTAATCAGAGGGAAGCTCAAGTTCTAACAAGTCATGCTGAACTTTTTGGAGGAATTTTTCGCTGAGTACGATCCTGTTTTCCATTGCTTTGGTCATCAGCCTTGCCGTAAGGTCGATATCCCTTCCGTAATAGTCATTTGCTCCCTTGAAGAATGTCACATTGTAAACCTCAGTACAATAATGAATAGAGACTTTGCAGGGAAGAAACATCTCGCTGACTGGAAAACTCTTGATGTTGTATACAGTTGAATAGATCTCTTCCAGCAGTTGGTAGTAGGTTTTAATTGTCTTTTTCTCCCTGAGTTTTTCATCCGGAATAAACAACATGATCTCATCTCCGATTCCTTTGACGATATTATCCGGGAAGTCGTTCAACAGGGAGATGAAATTAAATGTGTTGTTCAACTTCCTTCCCCAGTCGGGCAGCCCTCCGGTATACTTCAGGTCGGTCGATTTGTTGATATCAATGAAAAAGCAGGTACCCGGAGAGGTGGGTATACTGGCCAGGAACTCCTCCATTTCCGAAGAGTTGGGGTCGGTGAAGTGGATGAAGTAAGCCATGATGCCGGATTGTGATACCGGATACCGGATACCTGATGAAATTATCTAAGATCAGGCATCTGGTATCTGGCATCAGAAACTTTTCAGTCCTGCCTCTTCGTCGGGGAAGATCTCAAAGATATTCGTGAATCCCGAAATTTCAAAAATCTCTTTGATGTTGTCCTGAAGGCTGCAAAGAACGAATTTCCCTTTTGCCATCGTAATTCGTTTCAGCGCCATTAGCAGGATCCGTAAGCCACTACTGCTTACATAATCCATTTTTGAGAGGTTTACCAGCAACCTGGTTTCTCCTGAATCAATCAGTTCCAGCAGTTTCTTTTCCAGAACGGAATAGTTAGTTGTATCCAAACGGCCGTTAATGCTGACGATCGTACAATTTTGCGATTTTTTTTCTGTGATTTCCATCTGTATAAAATATGTAATTTTCTGTATAAGGATATTATTTAATATATTTTTTCAGTGTAACGATATTCTTTCCCCCTTTTCGCTGGTAATGCATTTCATCCATCATCTGTTTGACAAAATGGATCCCGAGTCCGCCCACCTTCCTCTCTTCAATTGCTGCATCAAGTTTGACCTCTTCAGAAGCTTCAATCAGGTCAAAGTATTTTCCGTCATCCATCAGGACAATTTCCAGCACACCTGAAGGAGGGAGGCTGAACCGGATATCAATCAGATGTTCCTTCTTATCCGGGAAAGCATAGAAGACAATGTTTGTAAAGAGTTCTTCCAAAACAAGATTCAGCTCCATGGAGGCCTTGGATGAAATATTCCATTCGGCCGAGAGCTCTTCGATCGTTTCCACAATAATATGTAGTTGGTCCAGCTGGTTTGGGATACGGATTGTTCTGGTCTCCATTGTAGTTTCATCAGCTTCAATGTTCTTTTGATATCCAAGGATCAGCAAGGTGATATCATCCGCCTGCTCGACACCATCAGCAAACTGATGAATCGATTTTACAACCTCCTTCACAAGGTTCGGCACATCGGCTCTCCGGTGATGAAAGAGCACCTTCGAAAGGGAGTTCTCGTGATAGAATTCTCCTTTCCTATTCAAGGCTTCCGTGATGCCATCCGTATAGAGAACAAGCCGGTCGCCCGGGGCGAGCTGAATGATCTCTGTTTTGAAGCTATGGTATTCCTGAATCCCTAAAGGGATGGCTGAAAAGAGGTTTTTTCGTTGCACACTCCCCTCCTTATCCATGATGAGAGGAGGATTATGACCAGCATTGCACAATTCAATCGTGCCTGTGCGGAGATTAATGATGCCTGCTACCATGGTGACAAACATGATATTGGGATTATCCTTGCACAACTCTTTATTGATCAACGACATAATCTGGTGCAATGGCTGGCCATCCATCGTCCGGGAACGAAACAGTGTTCTTACAACAGTCATAAACAGGGAAGCCGGAACTCCTTTGCCGGAGACATCCCCCACAGAGATGAAGAGGTGATCGTTATCCAGGAAGAAAAAATCATAGAGATCACCTCCAACAGCGCGGGCTGAATCGAGTACCGCGAAGAGTTCAAACTCTGAACGGCTGGGAAATTCCCGGGGAAGCATCCCCATCTGAATCGTATGGGCAATCGTGAGTTCACTCTCTATTTTCTCTTTTTCCGCAGTTGTCTGCTGCAATGTTTTGATATGCTCTTTCAACTGTTCAAGCATCACAGAAAAAGATTTGGCAAGTACCCCGATCTCATCCTTTCGTTTAACCCGGGGAAGTTCAAGATCAAAATCTCCCTGCCCGATCTGATGAGTCGCTTTGACCAGTTTGCGTAATGGGTTTGTCAGCCTGCGAATAATCAGGATGGTTAC
>JAFGNY010000140.1 GCA_016926765.1 Bacteroidales bacterium
AAGAGCAGATGGAGAATCTGCAGATCCCGGATGGTTTTAATTTTAACTCAACAACTCAAGCAACCATTGAAGTCATCATGCCTTTTACGGTAGATTATACGAGCCTTCGCAGCCGGGTGGATATTTTAACAGCTCCTGAATCTGACGGTGGCGTACTGTTGAGTTCCGGTTCGGTCGACGTAGCAGGGCGGTATACAGCCACTCTGACCATTCCGGATTTTACTGAGGAGGTATTTGTCAACACCAGTTTTGGATCAGCCTGGGTTTCTGTCAATGGAACAAAATCAACCACAGGCATCCTCGAAGGAGGAGTGAATTTTGGGGATGGATACGACACACTTCCGCCCCGGGACACCACTGATCTGATGAAATCATTTTATTCCTCAACGGGGATTAGGGGAAGAGTAGTGCCCAATGCGCTGCTTCTGGACAACCTGATCACGAATGGCACCTTTGATCAGAATGATTTTGTCCAGTTCACTGATTGGGACTCTCCCATGTCCCTGAATCAGAAATGGTACTATACCAGCAGTTTTCAAACTGCATTCAGCCGTTACAATGATAATGGGAACTATTGTGCCAGGGTTACCGTGCCTTCGGGATACTACCGTTCAGGTGGGATCGCACAATTGGTTGAAGCTGCACCGGGAGATGTGATTACCTTTTCAACGGACTTCAAGCACCTAAACGGATCTAATTATTCCAATAAAGCGTGGCTTTACCTCATACCCCGAAATGCTGCCGGAAACTACATCTCCGCCTGTTCCTATGAAATAGGGGAGGTTAACAACCAATCCTCCTGGGACAATTATACCATGTCGATGACCATGCCGGCCGGGACGGTTTCGGTAGAAGTTCTTCTCTGGCAATGGGTGTTTGCAGGTCAGAATTTCTGGGATAATGTCGTCGTTACAGGTCCGGTTACTGATACTGACGGGGATGGCGTGAACGATGAAGAAGATGCTTATCCCAATGATGCCACAAGAGCTTATAATGTTTACTATCCAACTTCCGGCACCTTCAATACGCTTGCCTTTGAGGACAACTGGCCTGCCAAAGCCGACTATGACTTCAACGACCTGGTGATCGATTACCAGTACCAGCAGGTAACCAATGCTGACAATGAGCTCGTTGACCTCTATGGGAAATTTGTTATCCGTGCTATTGGCGCCAGTTTTGAAAATGGATTTGGATTTGAAATGGAGGTAAATCCTTCACTGATCGATAATGTAACCGGGTTCTCACTGACGGAAGGCTATATAGCCCTGTTGGGGAATAACTCTGAATCGGGGCAGACCAAAGGAACGATTATTGTCACAGACAACGCTTTTACACAACTTCCACATCCTGGTGGCGGCACAGGGGTCAATACCACTCCGGGCGCTCCGTATGTCACACCCGACACGCTGGAAATCGCGATCTCCTTTACCCAGGCTGTCACGATTGCCCAGGCAGGATCACCTCCCTATAATCCATTTCTGATTGTAAATAAAATCCGTGGACGGGAGGTCCATTTACCTGATGACCCACCCACCAGTCTGGCAGATCCTCAATATTTCGGGATGGATGACGATGATTCAGATCCATTGACAGGAAAATATTACAAGACAGCAACCAATCTTCCCTGGGCGTTGAACATCCCATATGAGTTTGCTTATCCCAAAGAAGAAGCAGTCATCATTCAGGCATACCTCTTTTTTGCAGACTGGGCAGAGAGCGCGGGGGCATCTCATTCAAACTGGTACCTTGATGTGTCAGGTAACAGGGATAGTCAGTTCATTTATGCTCCCTGATTGGCTTTTAAATCCCGGCATCAATACAGCTTACTTCGTTTTACGAGATACGGCAGCAGCACCTGCTCAAAACCCCTGTTGATATCGGCTTCCACCAGATCGATGCGGTACTGGCCACACTTCAGTTTCAGATCCTCTTTGAATCTGGCAACAGACTCAAGGTACCGACGCTTCACCTCTGCCGGAAAAAGCTTAACCTGTTGCCCGGTTTCCAGATCGATAAACCGGTAAGGCCGGTTGTCAAACGAGAAATCCAGTTCCTTCGACTTGTCTGTTACATGAAAGAGAACAACCTCATGCCGGTTGTGTCTCAGATGCTGTAGCGCAGCAAATAACTCATCAGGATTCCCCGAATTCTCAAACATATCGCTGAACAGGATCACCAACGAACGTTTGTGGATCCGTTCCGCCAGTTCATGGAGCGTTTCTGCCACAGCAGTTTTCTTTCTGGTATCGGCAGAAATGGGATGGATCAGCTTTTCAAGTTCAGAGAAGAGGTACTTGTGATGGATCGTGCTCGATTTGGATTGTGTATGGAGTTCGATCTGATCGGAAAAGATACTGATCCCGGCTGCATCGCGTTGTTTCCGGAATAGATGGATCAGGGCAGCGCTGACATAGACTGAAAAGGTGATCTTGTTGGGACGATCAATATCAGGATTTTCAAGAACGGGGTAATACATCGAGGAGGAGTTGTCGATCAGGATCTGACAACGCAGGTTGGTCTCTTCCTCGTAACGTTTGACGTAAAGCCTGTCGGTACGTCCAAAGAGTTTCCAGTCAATATTCCTGATCGATTCCCCGGAATTATACAACCGGTGTTCTGCAAACTCAACCGAAAACCCGTGAAAAGGACTTTTATGCAACCCGGTGATAAACCCTTCCACCACCTGGCGGGCCAGGAATTCAAGGGAACTGAATTGCTCCAGGCGTGAGGTATCAATAGGGGGAGGCATGGTTGGCAAAGACCCCTCCCTGCCCTCCCCTTCGAGGGGAGGGTTTAGGTGGGGTCATCGATTATAAATATTTTTCAATCATCCCTTTATAGGTCGCTTTGGGCACAGCGCCTATTTGCTTGTCAACAACCTCTCCCTTTTTGAAAAAGAGAACGGTTGGGATATTTCTGACGCGATAGGCTGCGGTTGTTGCGGGATTCTCGTCTACATTCAATTCTCCGGCAATAATCCGGCCATCATATTCTTCGGCCAGTTCATGGATGATTGGTCCAACCATCCGGCAAGGGCCACACCATTCGGCAGTAAGGTCTACGACAGCTAATTTCTCAGCTTTGATGACTTTTTCATCAAAATTGGCATCGGTGAAAGATTCAAACATACGTTTTAATTTACGATTAATTCGATTTACGAATTACGGTTGATACTAGATTTAATGCTTGGGTTAAATGTTCATTCGGATTGCAAAGTTACAGGTTATTCCTGAGATACGCGCACCTCAAAATCATCGGAATCAGCTACCTGATCCATCACATCTTTCGGGTTCACCTTGAATTTCCTTGAAGGCAGATCAACAGCAAGATCGTCATCCTGATCGTAAAGGCGGATCCTCAGATTGCATTTCCCTTTGTTCTTCCTGGCCAGGTTGACTATTTTTTCATTCAGCTCTTCGTTCAGGTCATTCAGTTTGATGGTGACAAACAGATTTTTGGCAAATTTTTCCATGACCTCGTTCAGCAACATCATCCCCGTCACCTTCACCCTTAGTTGATCCGGAGCATCGAAACGTGGCTCGATACGGGCTTTGATGTGGACATAGGTGCCTTCATCAAGCAGGTGTTTCCATTTTAAAAACTCTTCTGAATACAGGAAAAGATTCAGTGAGTCGAGGTAATCCTCCACCGTGAACGTAGCATAAGGTTTTCCGTTCTTTCCGGTCTTTTGAGCGGAGGTGATGATAATACCGGCAAACGAGACATCCTTATTACGGAATTCCTGCATATCGGCTTTCAGCTTCTCCAGGGTAACTGAACAGAAGCTCTGCATCTCCACCTTGTAATCATCCAGGGGGTGCCCGGTCATGTAAAAACCGGTGATCTCTTTTTCCTGCTTTAGTTGCTCAATCCTTGACCAGGGCTGACATTCGGGAAGTTGAAGTTCCGTCATCTCGATCTCTTCATCTTCTCCGAAAAGTGACTGTTGTGAAGAATTCTTGCGGGCAGTGTAATCGGCAGCATGACGCATTACCTTCTCAAGAAAGGTACTCTCTTCACCTGGTTCCTGAAAAAAATACTGAGCACGGTGTGTATTCTCAAAGCCATCAAACGCACCGGCTTTGGCGAGCGCTTCCAGGCAACGTTTATTGACCGTATGGGAAGTTACCCGGGTGGTTAAGTCAATGATGCAGGTAAAGGGTCCGTTCCTGGTACGCTCTTCGATGATACTTTGAACCGCTGACTCTCCAACATTCTTAATTCCCGCCATGCCGAAGCGGATCTCTCCTTTTTTATTCACGGTAAACTTTAGTTCACTCTCGTTCACATCAGGGCCAAGTACCGAAAGATGCATCCGTTTACACTCTTCAATAAATAACGTGATCTCTTTCAGATCGGTCAGGTTCCTGCTCAGAACGGCCGCCATGAATTCAGCCGGATAATGGGCTTTCAGATAGGCCATCCGGTAGGCTACATAGGCATAGCAGGTACTGTGGGACTTATTGAAAGCATAATTGGCAAAGGCTTCCCAATCCTTCCATATTTTGATTACTACTTTTTCATCGTGACCATTCTTCTTGCATCCTTCAACAAACTTAGGTTTTAACTCGTTCATCATCGACTCGATCTTCTTCCCCATCGCCTTCCTTAACGAGTCGGCCTCCCCTTTGGTAAAACCTGCCAGCAACTGGCTCAGCAGCATGACCTGTTCCTGATATACAGTAATTCCGTATGTGTCTTTCAGATAGGTCTCCATCTCAGGGATGTCGTAGGAGATCTTTTCCCTTCCGTGTTTCCTGTTGATAAAGCTCGGAATGTACTCCATCGGCCCGGGCCGGTAGAGGGCATTCATGGCAATCAGGTCTTCGATCTTGTTGGGTTTCAGTTCACGGAGATACTTCTTCATCCCGTCCGACTCAAACTGGAATATTCCGGTGGTTCTTCTCTGGCTAAAGAGCTTATACGTGAGTTCATCATCCAGCGGGATGGATTCAATATCGATTGTAATGCCTTTGGAGTTCTTCACATTCCTGACTGCATCACTGATGATGGCCAGAGTTTTTAGTCCAAGAAAATCCATCTTGAGCATGCCAACCTTTTCAATATGATCTCCATCATACTGTGTAACGAGCAATTGGGATTCTTTTGAAATGGTGATCGGGACATGTTCAATCAAGCTGTTTTTCCCGATGATAATTCCGCAGGCATGTAAACCTGTCTGACGGATAGATCCTTCCAGTGTCTCAGCATACCGAAGGGTTTCCGCTACAAGTTTATTGGATGAAGCTCTCAGGGCTTTGAGTTCGGGAACCTCTTCATAGGCTTGTTTGAGTGTGATTCCCTGGCGGGAAGGGATCAGTTTGGTGATACGGTTGACTTCATCCAGCGGCATTTCGTGAACCCTGGCCACATCGCGGATCGCCCCTTTGGCAGCCATGGTACCAAATGTGATGATTTGTGCTACCTTATCCATTCCATACTTCTCCACCACCCATTTAAGTACCTTTTCCCGTCCGTCTTCATCAAAATCAATATCAATATCCGGCATGGAGATCCGGTCGGGATTAAGAAAACGCTCAAACAGGAGGTTGTAGAGTAATGGGTCCACATCGGTAATCCGGATGCAGTAAGCGACAACAGAACCAGCTGCGGATCCCCGTCCCGGACCAACGGATACACCCATCTCCCTTGCTGCATCCAGCAAGTCTTCTATGATTAAAAAATATCCCGGATAACCCATTTTTTTAATCGTCTCCAGCTCGAAATCAATTCGCTCCCTGATCTCGCCGGTGATCACGCTATACCTTCTGGCAGCCCCTTCGTAGGTTCGGTGGCGCAGGTAGGCATCGGCATCAGCGAAACCTTCAGGGATCTTGAAATCGGGCATCACGAGATCGCGGTTCAGCGAGAATGTTTCGACCTTCTCAACGATCTCTATGGTATTGTCAAGCGCTTCAGGAATATCGGCGAACAGGGCATTCATCTCCTCTTTCGACTTAAACCATTCCTGCCCCGTATACCTCAGCCGGTTGGTATCTGTAATCACCTTGCCGGTGTTGATGCAAAGGAGGCGATC
>JAFGNY010000141.1 GCA_016926765.1 Bacteroidales bacterium
AGATAGGCAATTTTGATTGCAGGGTCCTTCAGCTTATCCAGCTCCCTGTCGGGATACTCCCAGTTGTGCATTCCTTCGACGTTCTTTCCGGTAGCGTTGATGTGGACCACGTTGAAGTTGAACCGGTCGAGCTCTGGAATTTCGATGTAGGGGGTGAAGATCGGAATGAAGAGAGCTACCTTATCTCCCCGTTTGATGAGGAAATTCTGCATCAGTGAATCGAAGATGTAGCACATAGCTGCTGTACCACCCTCCGTGGCGAAGAGGTCATATCTCCCTTTGGGGGGACGATTGTCGCACATCTCCTGCATAAGATAGTCGTGGACAATGGCTTCCGGGAACCGCAACATACGATCGGGGACAGGGTACTGATCTCCAATCACCCCTTCGGCTAGCTCGTGGACAAAGGCATCCGCATCGAACGTATGCACACCGGTCCCGTAGTTGTACAATTCGGAAAGCAGCTTGATCCCTGGTTTATCCTTGTTCTCCTTCAGGAACTTTTCGAACCGTTTTGCGATCCCTTTTTGCTGGGGAATCCCGGCAAGGCCCTGTTTGTAATCCATCGGTTTGCGGCACTCTGCGATGCCAAACAGCCCCAGAGTGAAAAAGGCTTCACGGGGAATGGCTGCAATCCAGTTGGGATTTCCCCTGCCGGCATTCAGGGTGGCATGGGTGGATTTATTCTGATGGTGGTTGGCCAGGCTGATGAGGGTGTTCTTGATCTCAAACGGACTCATCGCTTCGATCTTTTTTTCAGCCGAACGGCTGGTATTGATTGCAGGTAATTTGGTTGCCATGATATGTAAGGTTTAATTGATCAGAAAGACAATGATGATCCCGCAGATGATCAGCAGCGTGTTGCCAACGGCATAGGTAACTGTATACCCCAGGGTAGGAAGGGGACTTTCGAGGGAGTCCTGCACAGCAGGCAGGGCAGCCGTAGTTGTACGGGCACCACAGCAGCAACCCAGTCCGATAGCCACATCGAATTTGAAGAGATACCTGGCGAGGACGAGCCCGATCAGAAGCGGGATCAATGATGCCAGTGCGCCGATGACGAAAAGCATGCCCCCCACCTGTTTCAGTCCCTCAACGAAACTGGGTCCGGCTGTGATACCAACCACTGCAATAAAAGCAGTCAGACCGAGGTTGGTCATGATCCAGAGTGACTGCTGGGGGATCTGGGCCACATCGGGGTGCCTTGACCGGAACCATCCGAAGAAAAGACCTGCGATCAGGGCTCCTCCGCTAGTACTCAGGCTTAGACTCACTTTTCCAACCTGAAATGCCAGTGCGCCAATCAGGCCTCCCAGGAGGATGCCAAGTCCGACAGAGATCAGGTCGGTGGTGCTGGATGGAATATCGGGAATTCCTAGTAATTGGACAGCAGCATCAATATCCTTTTTCGGACCGATGATGGAAAGCATGTCGCCATGGTGTAATACAGTTTGGGGCAGTAGCGGAATTTCGGTCCCCACCCGTGTAACTTTCTGGAGTGACACGCGCAGGTCATACCGTTTCTGGCTCAGCTCCATGATTGTGATTCCATTGATCTGTTTGTTGGTCAGCAGAACTTTCACGGATTCCACCTGGAAATTCAGAAGTTTGGGGTCGAAAATCTCTTTGCCGATCAACTTCTCCTCAGTGATGACAACAGATCCTTTCCCCTGTACCACCACATCGTCGTGTGCTTCAAACCGGTATTCGGGATCGGGATCCATGATCTCAAAAGTCCCTTTCCTTCGAACCTTTTCAATGTAGATCCTGTACCCGTCATCCACAAATTTCTGATGGATCTCCTGCATGTTTTTCCCAACGAAGAATGAATCGGGACTGATGTTAAAGGCGCGGAATACTACTCCCGAAAAGGTGGAGATGAGGCTTGGATCGTCAGAGCCTACACCCAGTTTTGCTGCCAGGTCGATACACTGCTGCCGGGCTTTTTTCAGGCCTCCCCAGAAGAGAGGTCCCACCTGTGCAAGGAAAAAGGCTGACCCGATAGTTCCGAAAAGGTAAGTGACCGCGTAGCAGACCGGAATGGCGTTGATCATACTCTGCTTGAGGGATGAATCGATGTTGAGGGAGCTGATGGTGTCGCCACCGACACCAATTACAGCCGAAATGGTTTGAGCGCCGGAGAAAAGGCCGGCAGCTTGCCCCGCATTGTATCCCATCATCTTTGCCAGGAGCCAGGTTGCGACCAGGGCTACGGCAGAGATGATGACGGTGAAAAGGAGCTGAGGAAGACCTGATTTCTTCAGGCTGTTGAAGAACTGAGGCCCGACACTGTATCCTACCGAGAAGAGAAAGATCAGGAAAAAGACCTGTTTGACATCGTTTGAGATGTCAATCCGCATTTGCCCGACAAGAACACCTACAAGTAAAACGCTTGTCACACTTCCCAGTGAGAAGGTCTTGTACTTGAAACGACCGATGAAAAATCCGAGTGCAATCGTCAGAAAGAGTGCAAGTTCTGGATGTTCGCGAAAGGTGGTGAGAAACCAGTTCATGGAGCTGCTGTTTTATTTGGATACCGAATATATGAAGAATATTCAATGATCAGTATCATTGGAAAAAATGTTTTGAAAAGAGTAGTTTTGCAATTCACTGAAAACATAGAGGTATGATCACAATCCCCCTGATTGGATTTCCCGCGTTACTGGCTCTGATTCTGCTTTTTCAGGAGAGTCAGAAACTGATCAGAGTCATTGCACTCGCCGGATCCCTGCTTCAGCTTGCCTGGGCCCTTTTTGCCTGGATCAACTACCTCTGGTACTGCAGATGCAGCCTTAGGTTCGAGGCATACTGGCTTGAATCTATTGGTTTTTCAGGAACGTTCGGCATGAATGCGTCAGCTATGGCTGTGATTCTTTCCATCACCGTTCTGCTACCCCTTTTCATCCTGTTTACCTGGAAAAGACCATTTCAGCGTCTTTCACTGATATATGGAGGGATGCTTCTGGCGGAAACGCTGGTGATACTGGTTGTTACGGCAGTTGCGGGATAATGGATACCGGTTGACGGAGTATTTTAGCCGACTCTTGTCAGCTAGGTGGTTTACCTGCTTAGCTTACACCCACGATTCCCAATGGCTTGGCTGTCTCCCAGGCGCTTCGTGTGAAGTCGGGAACCGACACGGAACAGCTCCGGTTATTTACGGAAATTTCACTCAGCTCGACAATGGACGACCAGGTGGCGGCATCGTAGACGTCCTGATCTAATGGCAGGCCGTTTCTCAGGCAGTAGATCAACCGGTAATCCATGATGAAGTCCATTCCACCATGGCCTCCCACCTCCCTGGCTTTTTCTCCGATCTGTTTGGCGAGAGGGTGCTCATACTGCTGCATCAATGATTGAAACTCATCCTGCTTGAGCCATTTGTGGGCTTCAGGCTCCAGCGCGATCTTCTGGGAAGGCCATTTCCTGGCAACCCCTTTGGTACCGCTTACAAGGTGTATCCGGCTGTAGGGACGGGGCGAAGTGGTATCATGCTGGATCATGATTGTTTTCCCCCCAAAGGTGCGGATCAGGGTAGTATTCATATCGCCCAGCGTATACCGCTGGCGTGCTTCCGGACTGTCGGGGCCGAATGTTTCGTTTGCGTAAATGCTCATCCCGACCTGGTTCGTCGACATCGAAGTGAGGTATTCCATCCGGTCGCCCCGGTTGATGTTCATGATTTGAGCTACAGGGCCAAGACCATGGGTAGGATAAAGGTTCCCGTTTTTCCATTTGCTGTATTGCAAGCGCCACATATCCCAGTACCCATTTATTTTATCGAATTTCAGCCACCTGAGATCGTGGATATAGGCTCCTTCCGCATGCATGATCTCGCCGAAAACTCCCTGACGTGCCATGTTGAGAGTAGCCAGCTCAAAAAAGTCGTAACAGCAATTCTCGAGCATCATGCAGTGCCGTTGGGTTTTTTCGGCGGTGTTGACCAGAGTCCAGCACTCTTCAAGGGTGGTTGCGCCTGGCACTTCAATGGCAGCATGCTTTCCATGGTTCATCGCATATACTGCAGAAGGTGTGTGGAGGGCCCAGGGGGTACAACTATAGACCAGATCCACATCATCCCGTTCGCAGAGTTTCATCCAGTCATTTTCACCGTCAGAATAACCAATTGCCTCCTTCCTCCCTTTGTCGGCGATCAGCTTCTTTGCTTGCATCACCCGTTCGGGTACCAGATCGCAGACCGCCACGATTTCTGCCCCTTCGACATTAAGGAGGCGCTCCACTCCTTCCATGCCACGCATCCCAAGTCCGATCATCCCAATCCTGACCGTTTTCAGCGGTTCGCAGGAGAGTCCCATGACGCTCTTGCCCTCACGGGCTGGTTCGGGAAGTTTGAGAGGGGAAGAAAGGCTGGAAGCAAGGGAACTGAAATCGCCCAGACTAACTGCAGCTACACCTGCGGCCGCTGTCTTCAGGAAATTACGACGGGAGGTTTTCATAGAGGGTAGAAATTTGAAATTCGAAATTAGGAAAAGAAACTTCATACCACAAATAATTTATACCCTATCACTCATCCCTATTCGCTGATCCCATATCTCGCTTCCCGTATCTCGTATCTCGATTTTAACTATTTTTGCCTCATGGCAAGCAACGAAGAACTTTTCAGGAAGATTATAGCCCATGCCAAGGAGTATGGTTTCGTCTTCCCCTCCAGCGAAATTTATGACGGCTTAAGTGCGGTTTACGATTACGGCCCTTTTGGCGTTGAGCTGAAGAATAACATCAAAGAGTACTGGTGGAAATCGATGGTTCAGTACCACGAAAATATCGTGGGGCTCGATGCCGCTATCTTCATGCACCCTGCCGTGTGGAAAGCTTCCGGGCATGTCGACGCGTTCAACGATCCGATGATCGATAACAAGGATTCCAAGAAACGCTACCGCGCAGATGTGCTGGTTGAGGATTTTATTTTGAAACTGGAAGATAAGATTGAGAAAGAGGCAGAGAAGGCAGCAAAACGCTTTGGAGATACCTTTGACGGGAAGATGTTCAGGGAAACCAATCCCAGGGTACTGGAGAACCTTCAGAAGATCCAGGAGATCAAGCAGCGTTTTTATCCGGCCCTTGAACGGAATGACCTGGCGGATGTCAAGTTGCTGATTGAGGAGCTGGGAATCGTTTGCCCGATTTCCGGAAGCCGCAACTGGACCGAAGTACGGCAGTTCAACCTGATGTTTTCAACACAGATGGGATCGGTCAATGAAGATGCAAACACCATCTTCCTCCGTCCGGAAACCGCTCAGGGAATTTTCGTAAACTTCCTGAATGTCCAGAAATCAGCCAGGATGAAGATCCCCTTTGGCATCGCGCAGATCGGAAAGGCATTCCGTAATGAGATCGTCGCCCGGCAGTTCTTATTCCGGATGAGGGAATTCGAACAGATGGAGATGCAGTATTTCGTCCGCCCGGGAGAAGAGATGAAGTGGTATAGCTATTGGAAGGATGAACGGATGAAATGGCATCTTTCATTAGGGATTCCGGCAGAGAAATACCGGTTCCACGATCACGATAAACTGGCTCATTATGCCAATGCCGCCGCCGATATCGAGTTTGAATTCCCGATCGGATTCAAAGAGATCGAAGGCATTCACAGCAGAACAAATTTTGACCTGGGGGCTCACCAGGAGTATTCGGGGAAGAAGATGCAGTACTTTGACCAAGAACTGGATGAACGGTATGTTCCTTATGTTGTGGAAACCTCCATTGGCCTCGACCGTACTTTCCTGGCAGTATTGAGCAATGCTTACCGTGAAGAGAAGCTGGATGACGGTTCAGAACGGGTGGTGCTTGGCATTCCGGCCCGACTGGCGCCAATCAAAGTGGCCATCCTGCCGTTGATAAAGAAAGACGGACTTCCTGAGAAAGCGAGGGAGCTGATGGATACCCTGAAATATGACTACAGGTGTTTTTATGAGGAAAAGGATACGATCGGACGACGGTACCGCCGGATGGATGCTCTGGGAACGCCCTACTGCCTCACAGTCGATCACCAGACACTCAAGGATGATACGGTTACAATCCGTGACCGGGATACGATGAAGCAGGAGCGCATCAGGATAACCGATGTTTCCATAGTACTTAGAGAGAAGGTAGCGAAGTAGCGAAATACGAAATACGAAATATCATTAAGAGTTTCTTCCATCGGTTTCTAAGAGTTTTCAGGGGTCTTCTTCTTGTTGTTGGATCCATTGCCCTGGTTGGTTTTCTCCTGGCTTTTACCTCTGTGCCATTCTGGGCCCGCTATCACCTGGGGACGGCGAAAGCGGGGATCACCGGGGTTCCGGATTACATTGTCGTATTGGGGGGAGGGGGCATTCCGGGATGCAGCGGGCTGATGCGAACCTATTATGGAGCAGAAGCGGCAGCTGAATATCCTTCGGCTTTGGTCATTGTAGCCGTGCCGGGGAATCGCTACGACAGCAACAGCACCTTAAATCAGATGAAACAGGAACTGGTTCTGCGCGGAGTTGTTCCTGAACGGATTTTGGTGGAAGATACCGGGGTGAACACCCGGGCGCAAGCCTTACGGATTGTGGAGATAATTAAAAAGGAGAAATTAAAAATTAAAAATTCCACCAGTACACCTACTGTGGTTATTGACCCTCGTCCCTCATCCTTCGTCCCTCGTCCTTCGTCCCTCCTATTGATCACCTCGCCCGAACACCTCTACAGGGCGGTACTAACATTTCGTAAAGCGGGATTTAAGCATGTGGATGGGATTCCGACATTTGAGAGCGAGCTGGAATCTAACATGGCTTTCTCTGCCAGGAAACTCGGAGGGCGATTCTGGGTACCTGATGTTGGGGAGAGTATCAGTCTGCGCTACCGTTTTTGGGATTACCTTGGCAATGAACTGACCGTG
>JAFGNY010000142.1 GCA_016926765.1 Bacteroidales bacterium
ACTGATCCAGACTTGGAGCGGGTGAATTCATGAAATTACAATAGGCGCTCATGAAAAGACATTCCTCTGCCCTGTTAGTATTGGGATAACTTGAATAATATCGTTTAAAATAGTAGGATGCCAGTGTATAGTCTTTCTGGTGATAATAACAATAAGCATAATAGTAATAAAGATCCTCTGCTTTATCGGTTGCCCTGATGGCTCCCATCATCTGATCAAACAGCTGCAATGCACGCGAGTAATCCTTCTCGTTGTACAGGGCAATGGCAGCATTGTATTTGGTGTCCAGGTCGGGATTCTTCAAAAGTTTGTTAAACTTACATGAAACAACCACCAAGAGGGTAAGGACAAGAAAAGCAATTTGTTTGATCCTTTTCATGCTGCAAAATTACAAATTTTTGAATACTTTTGTGACCTTAATTAATTCCCGGATTAACTTAAAACGCAAGAACTGTGGATATATTTGAAAAAGTGATCAAGAACATGGGGCCGCTGGGCCAATATGCTGATTATGGATATGGTTACTATTATTTTCCTAAACTTGAAGGAGAAATTTCAAACCGGATGACGTTCCGGGGAAAACCTGTGCTTGTTTGGAGCCTGAACAACTACCTTGGCCTGGCTAATCATCCTGAAGTTCGTGAAGCGGACGCCCGTGCCGCAGAAGAGTATGGGATGGCTTATCCGATGGGCGCGAGAATGATGTCGGGACAAACCGTGTTCCATGAACAGCTTGAAAAGGAATTGGCTTCATTTGAAAAGAAAGAAGCAGCCTATCTGCTGAATTATGGCTACATGGGCATGGTGTCGATCATTGATTCACTGATTGATCGTCATGATGTGGTTGTCTACGATTCTGAAGCACATGCCTGCATCCTCGATGGATTGAGGATGCATATGGGGAAACGTTTCGTTTATCCTCATAATGATATGGATAAATTTGAAACTTCACTGAAGCGTGCAAGGAAACTTGCCGATCAGACCGGAGGCGGAATTCTGGTCATCACCGAAGGGGTATATGGAATGGCTGGAGACCTGGGAAACCTTCCTGGAATTCTTAAGCTGAAAGATCAATATGGATTCCGGCTGCTGGTGGACGATGCCCATGGATTCGGCACTATGGGATTGAACGGAGCCGGGACTTCTGAAGAGCAACACGTAATGGAAAACGTTGATGTCTACTTCGGCACATTTGCAAAAGCCATGGCCGGTATTGGCGGTTTTGTGGCAACAGACAAAGCGATCATCAAAGCGCTTGCATTCAACATGCGTTCACAGATTTACGCGAAATCTCTTCCGATGCCCATGGTGATCGGAGCTCTGAAACGGCTTGAACTGCTTAGGACAAAGCCTGAACTGAAGGAGAAACTCTGGACAATTGTGCGTGCATTGCAGAATGGGCTTAAAGAGAAAGGATTTGACCTTGGAAGGACTGCATCTCCTGTCACTCCGGTATTTCTGAAAGGAGGTCCCATTGAAGCGACGCAGATCGTCTATGACCTTCGTGAGAACTACGGTATCTTTTGTTCATTGGTGATCTATCCTGTGGTTCCCAAAGGCGTCATCATGCTTAGGCTGATTCCAACTGCCGCCCACACACTTGAAGATGTAAACTACACCATCAATGCGTTCGCTGAAGTCAGGGAAAAACTGGATGCTGGCAAATACAACCTGAGTACTTTCCCCCAGGTTGCAGATAAGTACTGATTCCAATGATGACGTGGAAGCAGCGGATTTTCATCAGCGTCAATTCTACGGTCATTTTCCTGATTGCGTATATCCTTATTTTCAGCATCACCAGTGTTGTCACTGCATTATCGGCTTCGGCATTTGATATCACAACGGAGATCAGATACAATCAAATTCTCTTCTTTATCCGGAGCTACGACTGGACTTCCGATGCCGTAAAGGCAATTTTCAGTACCGGCCCTATTCTTTCGCTTATTTCAGGAATTCTTCTCTGGATCCTCTATAGCAAGGTTGTGGAAGAGAATGGGATGCTCAAGTTACTGGTTGTATGGATGTTAATTGTATTCATTCAATGCTTCTTTGGGGATATGATGATGGGGGCTCTCTTCAGCAAGGGGTTCGGATATGTGATCATGTACCTCTATTTCATGGATACTGGAAAAATGATTATCACCCTCTTTGCCCTTGCAAGCATGTTTACCCTGGGCCTGCTGATGACCCGCCAGCTTCTCTTCACAGCGAACACCTACCTGAATGTTCTTCCCGGCGATAAGGCAAGGGTGTTTACTCTTTTTCAATTCCTGGTTCCGTTCATCACCGGGAATCTCATCATCGACCTGATCAAACTTCCCGGAATTTCGGTCTATGAGATTTTCCTGAACGCTTCAACCATTGCATTGCTGATCCCGGTATATATCAGGGCAGGAATGATGCAGGACCTGTTTTTCGATGAAGAGAAGAAAGAGATCGGAATCTCATGGAAAACCGGTGCAGTTGCACTGACGCTGCTCCTTCTGTTCCGGATAATTTTTGGCGTTGGAATCAGGTTTTAACGAATGACCACCCGGTCAGTATAACTTGCCAATCCGGTTGAAAACCTCAGAAGATAGAGTCCGGAAGAAAGGTCCCCCAGACTCAGCGTGACAGAGTTCACGCTCCCCGAAAGTACCAGGTGCATTGAATAGACCTGCTTTCCGGTCAGGTCGAAACAAGTTACATCTGCTTGAGGGATTCCCTTTTCGGGAAGGATCAGTTCAATCATCCCATCAGATGGATTGGGAAAAACCATGGAGAGATGTTCTGCATGGGGTTCGTTTTGTGCGACGTTCAGTGGTACGAGTTCTACATCCAGGTGCGTTGTTTCACGGTTTGAAACCGAAACAGCGATCGTTTTTGTGAAATAACCTGTAGCAGAGAAGGTTAAGTTATATTCTCCTTCATAAAGTAACCGGGAATAATACCCGGATGGAAGTTTTGTATTCACATCAGAATGATCGATATCGTGACCGGTAATTAAGATATTCGCCTGCAAGGGTTCGCCCGTAACGGAATCGGTAACAATCCCCTGCACCCCGTAGTTCACCTCATCAATGTAATTCAGCAACGACCGGTAATTATACTCCCAGAAACTGAGAAGCTGGCTGGCCGGAGGCATTTTGTTATCGGAAATCTCAAGTGTCACCTCACGGCAGGAATGCCAGTAATTCATATAATCCTGTCTGCCTCCCGAAATAGTATACCATTGATAGCCGTTGGTAATGCCATTGTTGAATCCTGAAAAATAGGACGACGGACTATAAATATGGACCGTGTCCACATATTCACGGCCAACAAACTGCCACCAGGCATCGTCGGCAGCCAGTTTTGCCCAGGTATCCCAGGGATAGTTAAATACTTCTGCTCCGCCGTGAAAATTGGCTCCCATCACAAAATGGTTACTATCGGCAAAGGCCATGAAAGCCACCGTTTCCGCCTGCCAGGCATGCCCGTCAGGATGTAGTCCATCTTCCGGATCGGGATAATTCCGGTTGAGGTCAATATAATTGGCATTGTAGCGATGGGCACCGTAAACAGATGAGTTCCCCCCATGATAAGTCCCGTCCGGATTTGCCAGCGGATTGATATAGATCTCGGTATGATCGACCATCTCCGTGATCCTGGGATCGGTACCATAATTGGAGAGGAGGTGATCGATCAGGTGGAGCATCAGGATATATCCGGTAACTTCATCTCCATGGATAGTAGATGTATATAGAAATTCGGGTTCGGCTTCCTGTTCGTTTACGTTATCACTGATCTTGACAGCCAATAGGGATCTTCCCTGGACGGAGGTGCCGATGGGAACGAGTTTGCAGATATCGGGATAATTTGCAGCGAAATCATTCATAAAAATCAGGTACTCATCATAGGATGGATAATAATTCCAGATAGTGAGGGGGCTTTCGCCGGAACCTGACGGGCGAAGCTCTTCTTCGGGAATCAGTGAGCCGGGATGAGGAAGTATCGTGTACAAATAGCCAAGCTCAAGGAAGGCCTTGAACTCTTGTTGGTTGGCATAGGCAAGAACAAGATTTCCTTTCACATTATCAATGGAAATGATACGGGTCAAAGACTCTAATTCAAGCCGGGATCCAATCTCAAACGAAAAATAAACCTCGCCGGAGGCTTTGAAAAGATCCTCCGTGTTCTGGTTCGTAACCGTCTGAGAAAAGAGAGAAAATGCC
>JAFGNY010000143.1 GCA_016926765.1 Bacteroidales bacterium
CACTGAAAAATAAACTCTTCCGGTTTGCCAAACGATACCTTGAGCATACAGAAGAAGCAGAAGATATTGTTCAGGAAGTGTTTATCAAGTTATGGATGAGGAAAGAGAAACTGGATGAGTATCGAAGCGTTGAAGCCCTGGCCATGATCACAACCAAAAATATGTGTTTGGATAAGATTAGATCCAAAAGGTATCCGGTTGACCCCATTGATGACCACCGGCGGTTTCTTGAGAACCTGCCGGCAGAGCAGAAAAAGGATTATACTGACGAAATCCTGATGGTTCGGAAAGCGATGAATTCACTGCCAAAACAACAACAAATAATCATCCAACTCAGAGATATTGAAGGATATGATTTTGAGTCGATTGCTGAAATCATGGAGATGAACGAAAATGCCGTGCGCGTAAACCTCTCCAGAGCAAGAAAGCGAATCCGGGAACTGATTACAACATCAAAGATCTATGACTACCAAAGAAATTGAAGCCTTGCTGGCAAAGTATTATGAAGGAGAGACATCCCTCATGGAAGAACATCTGCTGAAAGAATTCTTTCAGGGAGATACCATTCCTGCTCACCTTCAGGAGCATAAATCCGTTTTTAACTTCTATTCCGCTCAAGCCAAAACAGAGGTCTCTCTCCGGTTTGATGCCTCTCTTCAGGATCGCATCGGAAGAGGTCGGATTGTTACAATGAATCCGGCCAGAAAGCGCCTGGCTTACTCTCTTTCCCTGGCTGCCAGCATTGCCCTGATCGCCGGCTTGATCACCTTGTTCAAACTGGGGGTGTTTACTCCTTCCCAGCCTTACGGGACCATCACAGATCCCCAGCTTGCTTACGCGGAAGCCAGAAGCGCTCTCTACCTTGTGAGTTCAAATCTGAACTCAGGCCTTGACAGGATGCAACACCTTCAGTCCTTTAATACCGGGTATGGCAAGTTTGAGCAATTGAATAATTTCCAGACCGGACTGAAGACACTGACTAAAATGAATCAATTAGATAACTATCAACCCATAGTGTTAAACCCAGGACGAAAACCCTAATGTAACGTCCATAAATCCCAAATCAATGAAAACAATCACATTCAAAGCAGTTTTATTAATCTTTCTGTTAACACCTTTCATCAGCATGGCTCAATATCAGAGTCCGATCGAAAAAGTGTATCAAAAATATGCCGGACAGGATGGATTTACCTCAGTTAATATCACGAAAGAGCTGTTCCAGATGATCATGAAAATGGACATCCAGGGAGAAGGTACCGAAGATGTCAAAGAGATACAAAAAATGATGGAGCAGTTGGATGGCCTGAAAGTCATCACTTACGAAGACAAGGAAAATCCTGAAAAAGCGAAGGCTATCTACAAGGAATTTTCCTCCCTCTTCCCCTCTGGCTCGTTTGCCGAACTAATGGTGATCCAGGAGAAAGGAAATAATGTCAGGTTCCTAACCAAGCAGGATGACCAGGGAAAGATCCAGGAACTTGTCATGCTGGCAGAAGAAGATGGGGAGGTGACCGCTCTGAGCCTCGTCGGACGTATCGATATGTCGACAGTTTCCAAATTGTCAAGTTCCATGAAGATTCATGGGATGGACAAACTGAATAAAATGGATAAATCGGACAAAAAATCGGAATAAATCAACCGGTGGTTGTAGGGGTTACCTGCCAGGTAACCCCTACCCAAACCCCGTCACACCCTCACACCCCTCGTCCTTCCCTCGTCCCTCAAAGTCTAACCCGCACCTGGATCTTTACTTCCGACTTCAAACTCCCGTTAATCGTCTCGAGTCCGCTGCCAATAATCTCCCGGTCCATAAAATTGCTCATACCCAACCAAACCCATAGATCAACCTTTCGGAAAATCCCTGCCTGTAACAGAAATACCATGCGAATGCCCCTTCCTGAAATAGCCGGAGCTGAAAAACTGTAGAGCAGGTCTGGCTCGTAGAGGTATATCCGGGCATGATAATACGGAATATCGAATAATAGATAGTTCAGTCGGATTACCCGGAAGACCCCCGGAATCCTGATAGTAATATCCTGGCCTCCTAGATACCCCCATACTCTCTGCTGGCCGGCGATACGGTAATTCCGCAATGCCAGGCAACTTCTCAGGGTGAGAATGGGAATAGGAGATAGATTGACCTCCGCCTTCAGGTCGTTCCTGCATTCCTTTGTCAGCGGAGGTATCTTACTCTCACTGAAGGCACTATTTACTTCCCCTTGTTTAATACCATATCGTAGTGAACAGAACCAATAAGAGGAGGCCTGATAGTGCACGGACAATCCTGCTTCAAATCCATCAGAAGGTGAATGAACCTGATACCGTAACCAGGGAAACCGAAACAGATCAGCATATCCGCTGATAGTCATCTTCGGAAGAAATTGGGTTTGTAAACGGAGAAAAATTCCTTGTTCATTGGCGGTCAGACTGTTCTGCGAAATTGCTGTGGCAAACGGATTCTGATACTCCGGCTGGTAACTGCGAAGGATTACCAGCAGATCAATACCCTGGACAGGGATTGCGGAGCATCCCAACAACCAGGCTCTTCCACTATTCGCACTGACGCTGAATTCTCCGAAAAGCTGGGCAAAGCCAATCCTGCAACGTCCATCAATCCCGACGCCTCCAAATGTATTCCCCTGCAACATGAACCGCTTGTACGCTTCCTGTTTCGGCTGAAGAACTCCATTCCATTTTCCATAGAAACCGGTTATTCCGATGATAAACCGTCCTCCGCGGTAACTCATATGCCCCCCGTAAACCTGCTCCCTAATTTGGTTTTTCCGGTCAATCTCGGATGAGGTCCGGTGATAACCTGTCTCAGTAAATGAGCTGAATTTCAGTGCGTTGGCTTCTCCGGTATCCGAAAGGTTGACCACCGCATCCTTCCGGGTAGCGGAGAAAAATCCGTTCC
>JAFGNY010000017.1 GCA_016926765.1 Bacteroidales bacterium
AACTATTATGAGAAATAATGACATTCTGAAAGAGGAAAAACCTGTTTGGGAAAAACCAGTCATTGAAACCAAAGAGATTTTTGAGAAAACCGCGCTAGCCTGCGACGGTAGTGCATTCTTGAACTCTAAACTTAACAACAAAGCCTCGGCTTCATCCTGCGGTTATTATTTCAGTTAAGTAATCGAGAGTACTCTTCTGATTTAAAATCTTCAAGTTCACCGTTCTTTCCATCATGGAAAGTTCGATGGCTTGAAGATTTTATTATTTCAGGAGGTTAGGTTAAATGCGTTAAGATCGCTGCATGAATCAACACGTTTATATCTGTTCCCAGCCAAGGAACGGTTCCACATTACTCTCCCTGCTGATGGGATCACACCCATCTGTGTTTTCGGCAGGCGAATTGAATCTTTTCGGCGAAATGCTGAAAACCAACGCTGCCTGTAGTTGTGGAGCCCAGCTCCTGGAATGTAATTTCTGGTCTGAGATCATTCAGAATCTGTTTCAAGGGGAGGTTCGTTCTGCAGATATACGGGTTGAAAATTTTATTACCCAGTGCTATCCGTTTAATTATCCGCAGAAACCGGTTCATCATCTTATCGCTGGCATTTATACCAGGGCTCTTCAAAATCAGAATAAATTGTTTGCGATGCTCTCTGCACGTTTTGCAGGCACCTACGCTTTCGATGCAGCCTGTGCGGTAAAAAACCATGAAAAGGTGGTGGACACAATTTTTACCCAATCGGAAAAGCGTGATCAGGTCGTATTGGACTCCACGAAGACAAGTAGCCGGTTGTTGGAATTACTTCTGAAATCACCCGCAACGCTGCGGGTGATTGTTCTGTTACGGGACGGCAGGGGATCTGTCAACTCCTATTTGAAATCTGGAAATACCTCATTTGAAGAGGTTGTCAGCTCGTGGCAATATCATATGGAGAAACAGAGACAAGCCCTGGACGGAATTGGTGAAACCATTAAACTGACTGTGAAATATGAGGACCTTTGCGAGAATCCTGAGAAATCGCTGCTTCGGATTTGTCGCTTTCTGAATATCCCATTTGACCCCGGAATGCTTGAAATAACAGGGCCATTTCACTCTCTTGGCGGGAACTACCCGGCTTACCAGAAAAAAGTTATCTCTCTTGATGACGAATGGAAACGTAAACTGACAGAAGAACAGCTTGCGATTTTTGATAAGATCGGAGGAGATACCAATAGAATGAATGGATATTGCTAATTTCGCAAGGCTGAATCTGCAACGAAACCAACACCGTGGGAATGGGACGATTGAATCTTAAGTCCTTCCAATCTATCTGGAATTACCTGAAGGAATATACCAGCCGGTTAATTCTGCTGAACCTCTTATCGGTGATTTATTCAGCTTTGGTTGGAGCAACCTTCGTTTACCTTAAACGTTTGCTGGATGAGGGATTTCTTGATAATAACCAACGGGAAATAGGGATTACCCTCTTCATCATTCTCGGGATCTTTGTCGCGCAGAATGTGGTTGACTTCATTCAGACCTATATGCAGAACCTGATCTCCAATTCCATTATCATTGATATTAAAGACAGGTTATATAATGTCGTTCTCTCAAAATACAGGCAAATAAGTTCCAAACAGCAAGCAGGGGAGATCCTCTCAAGGTTCTATATTGATACCTCCAACTTTACCTCTCTCATCAACATCATTTCGCTTGGATTGCTGAAGCAGGTCTTTTCACTGATTTCTATCCTTGTGATCCTGTTTTATCTGAACTGGCAATTTGCTCTGATCTGTCTGCTGGCTTACCCGTTGTTCATCCTTCCACTCTTGTTGGTTGGCAAGCGGTTGCGGAAATTAAGTCAGAAATACCTCCACCATTACGGAAAATCAAGCCATATTCTGTATGAATCATTGTATGGGTACCTGATCATTAAAACCTATAACCTGATCGACCATTTCAGGGATAAATACCGGCTGTTCAATGAGCAGATTGCGGATAATATGCTTAAGTCCAACATGGTGTCAAAAATCGTTGGCCCCATCAACGATCTGGCCTCTTTTATCGGCCTCGGCCTGATCCTCTATTTCGGGATTCACCAGGTTCAATCAGGTACCCAGACTGTGGGAAGTTTGGTTGCCTTCCTGACTGCTCTCATGAAATTCTACCAGCCTGCCAAAGCCATTTTCAATTCATACAACACGATTCAAACATCGTTACCGGGATATAACAGGCTGAATGAAATGCTGAAATATGAAGCAGAAGTGATCCACCCGACCGGAGAGTATTTGACTCAATTTGAGCAGGATATCGTGATGGAAGACCTTTCTTTCTCCTATGAAGGGCCCGAAATGGTACTGAAACATGTCAATCTAAGAATTAACAAGGGTGAAAAAGTGGCTTTCATCGGAAGAACAGGTTCAGGGAAGTCCACCCTGATCAACCTGATTCTGGGATTGAACAAGCCTACGATTGGAAAAATTTTCATCGACCAACTGGACTATGACGAGGTCAATCCGATCAGCCTGTTCAACCTGTTTTCCTATATTTCACAGGAACCGATCCTGTTCAACGACAGTATCTTTTACAACATCCGGATCGGGAAACTTCACTGTTCAGAACAGGAGGTGATTGCTGCAAGCCGAAAAGCCCAGGTCGACAGTTTTGTCTCCCAGATGCCTGAAGGCTATTCAACGCTGGTTGGCGACAGGGGAACATTGCTGTCGGGAGGGGAGAGGCAACGCATTACCATTGCCCGTGCGTTACTGCGGGATGCACCCCTGGTAATTTTTGATGAAGCTACCTCTTCTCTTGATTATGAAACGGAGTCATTTATTAAAAATGAAGTGTTTAAGCTTTCAGAGAATAAAACCCTGATCATCATCACGCACCGCTTATCCACTCTGGAAGGGATGGATAAGGTTTATTTTATTGAAAATGGCCATGTTGAAGAACGGAGGGGAAAATAGGTCACTTCACTTGTATCGCAATCCATGCTGACAGATCATACCATAGACGTAAAACTTGCTCTGGAGATCCTTCAAACACAGGGATTTTTATGGACAAAGGTCACGGCCAATAACTCAAAACCTCTTATTATTGAAGGAGATATGATCTGCCTGAAGGCTTGCAATGGTCCGTTCAAACCGGGTGATCTGATCGCAACAGATTCATTAAAAATGTTTATCGTGCAGCGAATCCTTCAAATGAACGGCGACCAGTATCTCACAAAAGCCGACATGTCATTGAAAGGGCCATTTTCCTGCACTCGTGATAAAATCATTGCTAAGGTTGCTCTGATCAAACATAAGGATCAGTACATCGATATCGATAATCCCTGGTCTGGCCGCCTTAACCGGATCATCTCCCATCTTTCGTACAAACGGACCTCGGAATTTGATAATACCAGCTTCCGGTACCGGCCGTTTTTTCAAAGACTGCGTAGGTCTGTTATGAAACGACTGTTGAAGTTTGAGAAAATTACCTGCACTACCCATGAGAAAAAGATTCGTCCAGAATTACAAATCAACTGAATTTCAGCTTCTTGATAGCTTGTTTTCCCTGTTCAGAGAGTACAATGACCTGGAGATCTCCAGACTCCTTTCTGAATTGATCGAGAACAGGATCAGCCAGCTTTATTTAAAAAAGCACGCTTCCCCCCTCCAGGGAAATCCGGAAATTTCCGCCACACTGAATCAGGTGAAAAATGAGATATTGTTCAATAATCTCTACTACCTGAATCATCTGAAAAAGATTTTGACGGTTTTTGCCGAAAAAAAGATTGAGGTTGTAGTGCTGAAAGGGGTCTCTCTGATCAGTCATTTATACAAGGATGCCAGCCTGAGAACCTTTGTAGATCTTGACTTTTTGGTCAGGAAAGAGGATAAATACCGGTTCACTGATACACTGCAGGAAATGGGGTATCGTCCGGATTATGGTTCAAAAGATATTCACACCACCAAACAGTTCACGGCATATAATCCCGCAACGAGAGTCAATATTGACATACTGCTGCAGCTTGATGCCGATCCCTATCCCAACAGGTATTTCCCGATTGATCAAAACCTGATCTGGGCCCGTAAGGAAAAAATCAGTTTCGATGGGATCGAAGCCTACCGGTTAAGCCTTGAGGACGAACTGGTCTATCATATCTACCATCTGGCCTTTCATCTTTATTTTGAGATTGAGGTGAAATGGGTGTTTGATCTCTATTTTTATCTGGAGAAATATGGATCTGAACTGGACTCTGACTACCTGAAAGAACGATTTCAATCCCTTGGATTTCAACACCTTTTAAGAATCATTTCCGATCTGCTCTTCTGGGCGTTTCATGAAGAATACCCTGCGTTGTTGGCGGCATCAGCAGAGGAATCAAATCCACTGCAACGCGCCTGGCTGACCTATTATAGTTATCCCCCGAGATTATTCGCGAAAATTAAAAGCCGGCGTAACCTTGCCAGTCGCATGTCTGCCACGATGATCAAACTTGCCCTACCCTATGGTAGTACCCGAAAGTGGAAATTTATTCTTGACAGGTTGTTACCACAGAAAAGCCGCCTTGGTTTTGCGTTCAGAAAGCAAATCGTGTTAAAAGACAAGTTCTTTTACATCGTCATTCAATCGTCGTTCTTTCTGTTGTTCCCTGTTTTTTTTACTGTCGGAGCCCTTTACTATCTCGGTTTGACCGGAACGATTGGAATACGCCTGCAACGATGGAGGTATTTTGGATGAGCGATATCAATGACCTGAAACTTGACCTGCTATTGGAACAACTCGGCGCTTATGGGACAGCTGAAGTCAGGGCAAACGGGAGTTCCATGAAACCGTTTATTCGGAAAGGAGACCTGTTGACGCTTCAGCGAAAAACGGATGATCCCTGTACAGAAGGAGAAATTGTTGCCTTTGTCAAGGATAAACTCGTATATATTCACCGGTTAATCAGGATAGATCTCCCTTCAGGTCTGGTTCTGACGAAAGGGGACCATCTTGAAATTTCAGATGCCATGATCAAACAAGAGTCTTTGATCGCACGGGTAGTTGGAGTAAATGGGCAGAAGATTCATTATGAAACGGGACTTCATGCATCCTTTTTTAAGCTGTACTGTTATTCTATGACCCTCTGGAATTCAGGTAACAGTTACCACGGAAAAATTTTAACCAGGATTTATCTGACCTCTGGCAGGTTTAAGCTGACGAAGGCGATTCTGAAATTATGTAATTGGGCGACCCGGCCCGGGTGAGTTCATTTTACTACCTTTGCAGGCATGGTTGAAACCTCTTCCCTGCAGTTTCCGGTTCTTCTTGCACACCAGCCAAATTTTCGTGATATTGGCGGGAGACCGACTATGGATGAGGGGAT
>JAFGNY010000144.1 GCA_016926765.1 Bacteroidales bacterium
GATGAAAAAGAAATATATTACAGCGGAAGAACTTGAAAAGAAATTTGAAGCTGCTGAAGATATCTCTGAATATCTGGCATTGGAGAAAGCAGAACGTCCCGGGTTGCAGCAACGTCGGGTCAGCGTTGATTTTCCGGTCTGGATGATCCGGAGATTGGACCTGGAAGCAAAACGCATGGGCGTAACCAGGCAATCTGTCATCAAATTCTGGATATCGGAGAGGCTCAAGATTTCAGAAGCCTGAACATAAGGTCTTCGCCGGTATCCTGAACCGCACTAAGGTCCCCGTTGCATTTCCGGCTTCGTCCTTCAGGTCGATGATATCGAGCGTGATCTTTTTCTTCCTTTTTTTATTGATCAAAGCGATCCGGTCGCGGGTGATGGCGGTAGCCAGGGATTTGTGGCCTTTGTCCTGTTGCCATAAAATCTCCTGCGCCCGCCGACGGCCTATGCCGTCGTCTTCAATTTCCATCAACAGGCTTTCATGATCAGGAAGAAATCGGATCGCCAGATTTCCGGGCCGCTCCAATTGCCTGAATCCATGTTCAATGGAATTTTCTATGAATGGTTGGGCCAGCATGGGAGGAATAAATATCTCTTCAGGATCGAGGCGGCTATCGGTATGGATCAGGAACGTGAACCTTTCCGGGAACCGGATCGACTGTAGTTCGAGGTAATTGGTAATGGTAGTTATCTCCTCCCGCAGAGAGATGGTCTCCTCCATGCTCCCTTCCAGGATGTTCCGGAACAGCAATGAAAACCGGGCCAGATAGTCGGCGGCCTGATCCGCTTCTTCGTTGATGATCTTGTTCTGGATGCTGGCCAGGGAGTTATAGATAAAATGAGGATTCATCTGCGACCGCAACAGTTTTTGTTCCAGCGCAGCCTCTTTTTGCCGGTTTCTGATCCGGCTTTGCCGGAAAAGCAAAAAAGCGGTAAAGAGGATCAGGATGATCATGCCGCCCAGCGTGGCAAACAGGTACCGGTTCTGCCGAAGCCGGTTCTGCTGCATCTCGTTTTCGGTTGAAAGCAGATCGATCTGTTGTTTCCGGCGGTCGGTTTCATATTTCGATTGGATATCCTGCAGTTCAACCATCCGGTTCACCTGATCCAGCGAATCTTTCCAGGAAGCGTATTGCATGAAGTAGGAATACGACCGGGCCGAGTCGCCCCTGGCCAGGTAAAACCCTGATAGCGCTCGGTTTGCCTGCATAGCGCTACTGAGTACAAAGATCCTTATCTCGGTCGGACTGTATCTCTTATAGATCTGAAAGCCCGCAAATGGCAGGTCGGCCACCGAATCGTTGGCATAGATAGATCCTGACTCCAGCATCTGCCCGGCAACCTGCCAGGCCTGCCTGAAACAGCTCTCCGCCTCCTGAAAGTTCTTTCCCTTATTGTATATCTTCCCGATATTGATCAGCTCCAGACAAACCATTTCCAATTGCCCGAATTGCCGGTATGTCGCCAGCGCCTGCTGATGATACTTCAATGCTTCGGGCATATTTCCTAGCTTCTGGTAAACTTCTCCGAGTAAATAGATCGCTCCGGTTTTCATGGCAACCAATTCCGGATCGTTTCCCTCCATAAATCCGGCTTTTTTGAAATAGACCAGGGAAGAATCGTATTTTCCCTGAAGGAAATAGACATGACCCACGCAATTAAGAAACATGGAGTGCTCAACAGCAGGAAACGCGCTATCGCCAACAAATTGCAGGTATTCTTTCATGTAAGCAATGGATCTGTCATAATCCCCGTATTCCCTGTAAGTAATTCCCAGTGTGGCTTTTAAAAAGGCTATTTCCCAGGGTGAAGCCACCGGGGTCCCATCGTCGTTGGCCTCCGATGCCATTTTTCCTGCTCTTTCTCCATATTCGATGGTTCTGGAAAAGTCACCGGCGAGATAATTGGTTTCGGCGATATCGTACAACAGCTCTGCCTGTTTGCGTTTGCTACCGTGAATCTCGTACATGTCATACGCATGATGATAATACTCCAAAGCCTGGTAAAAGTTTCCAAGCATATTGAAGAGATGCCCCAGGTTCCGGAGGGCTTCCGCTTCTCCGGCGGCATACCCGATCCCACGGGAGATTTGAAGCGCCGAATCGGCATAATACCGGCAGGAATCGGCATCCCGGAAAGAATAATGAAATGAGAGCAGGTTCAGGATATCTGCTTTTTTCTCTCCGGTTGCCTGTTGCAAGCCGGGATAGAGCGCGACGGCATCCACATCATAATACCTCATGTGAATCTGGGCGGAAGCGATCAGGGAAGAGAACATCAAGATCAGCAAAATCCCGCGAAACGTATTGAAAAGAGATCTCATCTGTCACCCAGTTTATCAAACAGTTCCATCAGTTGCTCCTTCCGGGAGGCGCCAACAGGTATCCGGTCGTCATTGCCCATGACCAGCGTTCCTCCTTCGCCCTTATCCAGCCGGATCATATTCGACAAATTGACCAGATATGATTTATGAACTCTGAAAAAGCCTGAACCCCTGAGCATATCCTCGTATTCCTTCAAGGTTTTTGAAACTACAATCCGTTTGGATCCGGCAAGGATAAACGTCGTATAGTTGCTGTCTGATGCACAGTACAGGATATCCTCGACCGGGATTACGTGGATGCTTTCCATTGTCCGCAATACGATCTTCCTCATGGAATCCCCTTCCGTTCCCATATGGTTTTTCAGGTTTTGAAGCTGCAGTTCCAGGTCTTTCATCTTTTGTTCCGCAGCCCGTTGAACCGCTTCGGCCAGGTACTGTGGGATGACCGGTTTCAAAAGATAATCGAGGGCGCTGAACCGGAATGCATCGATGGCATACTGATCATAGGCTGTAATAAAAATGATCCGGAAATCGATGGGTTCGGCCTTTCTGAGCAGATCAAACCCGGTACCGTCGGCCATCCTGATGTCGAGCAGCACAAGATCGGGATGATGTCTGCGGATTGACGCCAGTCCGGAGGCAACACCATCGGCCATACCCACCAGTTTCACGTTCGGACAATGCTTATGTAAAAGCGTTTCCAGGGTCTGGCGCATATGTGTTTCGTCGTCGATGATCAATGTGCGGAGCAAATCGGGTGGTTTAGATACTGTAAATTTAGGAAAATTCATTTTGATTGGACGATTTTTGATTTTCATGGAACACGGATTACGCAGATGCCTTCGGCAACGCTGATTTACGCTGGTTTTATCCGCGAAGATCCGCGGGTTATCCGCGTCATTCGCGTGCTACAGCTTTATCAATCGTTTCACCATCGTCTGCTCTCCCACCTGCAGGCGGCAGAGGTAGATGCCGGAAGGAAGTGTTTGAATATCCATCTGTACCGTTTGATATCCTGATCCGGCAGAAACACGGCCAATCGATTTTACAATCCTGCCCTGCAGGTCCATGATCCCGATCTCCACAGTTTCCGGGTTATCCAACAGGAAAGATATGTTAATAAAATCTTGTGCCGGAACGGGAAAAACCTCCATGGCCGAAAAGTCGGCCAAGGTGGTTTCAACCCCAAGCGACCGGTAGGAAAGATCGATGATGGAATCGAGCCAGGGAATGGCCAGCAACCACGATTCGGGGTGCCAGACGTGTCCTCCTTCAAAGTAGTCGGAGTCATACCCGATCTCATAGGCATCCAGGCTGTCCATAAAAGTCAGATAAGTCGGATAGGTACACATGACATCCTGCTTTCCGCAGACCAGGAACCAGGAAAGTTGATTTTCATCAGGCAGGTTTCTGACCATTGCCGAGAGGTCTTCCCTGCGCCACTTGTCGAGCACGGTATCCACCCAATTACCCATGGTATCGAATGGGATCTCGACGTAGTAAGGTTCAATGTTAAGGTTTGGTGAGAGCGCTCCGCACGAGGTAATAAACTTTTTTGAGTAATACCCGTTGTAAGTGATGTTATAGGAACCGTTCTCCTGGTAGCAGAATGACCGCCACGCATTTAATAACGTATCAAGCACGGCCATCATGCCTTCGCATGAAACAACCGCGCGGAACTGATCAGGGTACTTTAGTGCGAAACGCGCAGCGCCTGTCCCTCCCATTGACCATCCTGTCAGAAAACGGAAGTTTTTGTCGGGGATGGCACGGAAATTACTTTCCACAAATTCAATCACATCCTGCATGAAATAATCCTCATACGGTCCATACAGGACAGAATTCATATAGTAGCTTCCCTCGTATGGTTCGCAGGAGTTATCGGAACAGACAAAAATGGCCGGGGGCGAAGTAATGGTCGTATCCTCTCCATGGGTATTATAGTAAATTAACGCATCTGTAGTCCCTTCATTCTGATTGGCATTCATGCCATGCAGGTAGTAGATGGTTGCATACTGTTGTTCCGGATGAACATAATAATCCGCGGGAAGGAACACATCGATGTTTTTCACCTCATCCAGCGTTTCGCTGTAAAAAGAGGCGTCGAGCCTGATGTACGATTGTGCCGTTGCCGTTTTCAGAAAACCTGTCAGCAGGCATACTGAAATAAAATAAGCGATTGGTTTCATGATTTGAAGATTTTAAAATTTGAGACGTTCCAAAAATAACATCACGAGAGAACCCGAATGAAACAGATCTCTAAACACACGGGAAAGATGAGTGAACGATGTAAATGGTTAAGTCTTCGCCAGTATCCCGAACCGCACTAAGGTCCCCGTTGCATTTCCGGTTTCGTCTTTCAGGTCGGTGATTTCGAAGGTGATCTTGCGTTTTTTCAGCTTTTTATTAAGGACAGATATCCGTTCGGCAGTTAGCTTTGTAGCAAGAGACTGATGCGTGGGATCGTGCTTTTTCAGTAACTCCTGCGCTTTCTTCCTTCCAACGCCATTATCAAGAATCTCAATAACAAGGTAATCCTTTTCATGCCAGATCTTTATGCTGATCTTCCCCTGTGCCTTCATCGGCTTGATCCCATGTTCTATGGCATTTTCAATGAAAGGTTGGGTAAGCATCGGCGGGATCAGGAAGTGTTCGGTATCCAGCGCCGGATCCACTTCAATCACAAAGTCAAACTTATCGGGGAATCGCACCTGCTGCAATACCAGGTAATTTTCCATGGTTTCCAGTTCCTCTTCCAGGGTGATCTCTTCGGCCAGTGAATGGCTAAGTATGCTGCGTACAAGCCCGGAAAAACGAGAGAGATAGATACTTGCTTTGATAGCATCCTGTTTGAGTATAAAATGCTGGATGCTGGTCAGCGAGTTGAAGATGAAGTGCGGGTTCATCTGGGATCTCAGCAGCTTTTGCCTGAATTCCGCTACCTGCTCCCGTGCCCTGGCCCTGTTCTGCCTGATCAGCAGGAACATTACCAATACGCTCAGCACGCCCATACCGATTACGGAAAACAGGATCAGCCGGTTCTGGTTCAGTTTCAGGCTTTGTAACTGGTTTTGCTGGTAAAGCATGGTGATCTGGTCATCTTTCTGCCCGGTTTGATATTTATATTCAAGGTCCAGGATCTCTTTTCGCTTCTGAAACCCGACGATGCTGTCGTTGATCGCGGAACAGGTTTTATCGGTCAGGAACGCCTCTTTGTACCTGCCCTGTGATTCAAAAATCCTGATCTTCAGCTGGTATGCCTGGTGCATGAATCCCCAGGCTATGTATCGTTTATATCCGCTGGTCAGAGGAATATACAATTCTGCTCCCAAAGCCATCAATTTGGAATATTTTGGTATCCCGAAAAACGATCCGCTGGAATCAATCTTCAGTCCATAAAAAATCACTGAATCGCAATATTTCAATGCCCTCAGAGGATCTTTTTGCTGAAAATAATATCGGGCAAGACCCATTCCATTTTCCAGAAGACCGTAATAGTGTCGGTTTTTTTGGGCCAGTACCATTCCTGAATGATAATAGAAACGAGCGCTGTCAAGCATTCCCATTTTTAAATATACATTGCCGTTGTGAGCATACAGTTGGGACAGAGATGCTCTCCCTTCAACAGTCTCCGGATCAAGCATCCTACCCACATGCAGAAATTGATCCATTGCCCGGCGCAAATCTCCTTTTTTTGCGTAACACCAGCCATAGGCTCCTTCAACCAGTGCAGCTTCCAGCGGCCTGACCGGAATATCCCTGGCAACGGATCTGTAGAGGTCCAGGTATTTCAATGTGCTGTCGTCCAGACCAATTGTTCCCCACAGAAATTGAAGGGAAGAATACATCTGTGCCTCTTTCAACCTGTTTCCGGAAGCACGGGCGTAATGCAGGCATTCCTGTACCAATCTCAATCCTTCCGGCATATCTGTGAGCGAGAAATAAATGATCCCACCCATCTGATAGCAGGCATCGATGATCATCATGGTGTCTCCCAGCTCCTTATACAAGTCCACTGATTCCTGTAACAAGGAGAGGGCTTTGATAAACTCACCCTGCAAATACAGGTTGGTCCCTTTGCAGAAAAGAGCCATCGCAAGCCCTTTCTTATAACCGAGTTTCCGCGACAGATCAAGGGAGAGGTTGGCAAGACTGTCGGACCGGTTGGAATAATGGCGGATCAGGGCATAAGACATGCCGTTCAGCAGATCCACCCTGTGCTCCTCTTTTGCAGTTGGCAACAATGCTTCAAGGCTATCGGCAAGAACCGTATTCAGGGGGTAATCAACCTGGGCAGAAGTCGCAAGACTGGTTGTGACGAGAAAACAAGTCAGGATCCTTTTAATCATCCTTTCAATCATAACCCGGTCATTTCTTCAAAGAGTTCGAGTAATCTGGACCGGCCGCTCCCGGAGACGGGCACCTGGCACCCGTTGCTCATCACCACATATCCGCCGTCCTGCTTATCAAAACGCCTGACATGCCTCAGATTGATCAGGTGCGACCGGTGAACCCGGAGAAATCCTGATCCGGATAAGAGATTGTCATATTCCTTCAGGTTTCTGGACACCAGGATCCGTTGACTATCCATTGTCTCAATCGTGGTATAACTGCCTTCGGATGTCAGGTGGACCAGGTCATCAACATCGAACAGAAAGATGCTTTCCAGGTTTTTAAAGATGATCTTTTTGTTTGTTTTCCCCGGATTTTCCACATTCTCCCTGAGCGCAGCCAATTGGATACTGAAATCCGACCGGGTTACTTTTTCTGCCCGTTGCACCGCTTCTGCCAGTTTTTCCGGATTCACGGGTTTCAGAATATAATCAATGGCGCTGAACGCAAACGCCCTGACCGCATATTCTTCGTAAGCTGTCACAAAAATGACCTTGAACAGGATGTTGTCAAAGGAGTTGAGCAGATCGAAACCGGTGCCGTCGGACATCCTGATGTCGAGCAGCACCAGGTCGGGCGTTTTTTCCCTGATGATCCTGATTCCTGTCGCAACACCGTCGGCTTCTCCGATAACACTAACCTGCGGGCATGCTTTGTCCAGCAGGGTTTTCAAAGTTTCCCTGACAGGTATTTCATCGTCGATGATGATAGTGCGGAGCAAGCCGGGCTGTTTAGATTGGATAAAGTTAGAAAAATTCATTTGGATTTGACGATTGTCGGTTTTTTTAGAACACGGATTACACAGATGCCTCCGGCAACGCTGATTTTATCCGCGAAGATCCGTGTGTTATCCGCGTTCTATAACTTAATGATCCGTTTCACCACAGTCTGCTCTCCTGCATGCAGCCGGCAGACATAGACACCCGGAAGAATACCGGTATCAGACCATGTGATCTGATGCCCGCCCGTTCCCATTTCTCCACGGGCAACTTCCGCTACAAATTTTCCATCGACATGAAACATTTGCAGGGTCACCTGGCAGGCGTGCGGCAATGTAAATGTGAATTGTACTTCGGTGGAAAAAGGATTCGGGAAACAAATTAAATTTAATAAGGCCGGATCCTGGTTCGCCTCCGGAACATCAAGGTGGCTATAAGCCTCCATGATGAGTGAATCAACCCAATGAAACATCTTCTGATGGGAAACCGGATCGAAGGTGGAATGACCGGAATTATGCCATGCTGTTCGATAATGTCTGCCATACTTCTGCAAAGTATCCGTGAATTCCAGGTTGGAAGGAAAAAAAGACAATTCATCTTCAATTCCGCAAATCAGGAAAAAAGCGAGGTTGTTTTCAGGAGAGATGTCCCTGATCATATCGGCCGACATAAAGCCTTTCCACCTGGAATAAACAGATTCGACCACATGGCCCAACGTATCATAAAGGGATTCAAAGTACCAGGGCGGCATAGCCGTATCCGGTGAGAATCCCCCGCACAAAGTGAAGTAAATCTGCGTATACTGGCCTGCATTATAATTGAAATGATATCCATTATTTTCATTATAGAGATATGTTCGCCATGCATTAAGGAGGGTGTCCGGCCAGGTAAAAGCTCCTGCGCTGGGGCATGATGCCCTGAACAGATCAGGATGCCTGGCCGCCAGATATGCCGATCCGAAACCGCCCATAGAGTGTCCATGGATGAATTGGAAATTTTTACTGGTGAGTACCCTGAAGTTCGTCCGGATAAATTCCCGGAGATCGTTGATCACATAATCCTCATAATTCCCATAAAGC
>JAFGNY010000018.1 GCA_016926765.1 Bacteroidales bacterium
TGCCTATTAATCAGAAAAACAACCAGAAGGTTTGATGCGAATTATTTTTCTGATCACGATGACTCAAAGAAAGAACAGCGCTACTCCTCCCACGGCGATGATGGCTCCAATGATCTCCTTGATGGTGATCTTCTCTTTCAGAAAGATCGCGGAGGGGGCAATGATCAAGACAGGAACAATCGACATCAGGGTGGCTGCCACGCCTGCGGAGGCGTATTTCACGGCAATGAGGGAGAAGGATACGCCCAGGAAGGGGCCGAAAAAGGATCCAACCGACATCTGGAGCATCGCTTTCCGGAAGGTAAAGGCTAAAAAGACATCCCTCCAGCGACGCAGGAAGGTAAAGATCAGCACAAAGCCGGCAATTCCTGCGAGGATCCGGATTTGTGAGGCGGCAAAGGCATCGTACTGTTGCATCCCGAATTTACTGAGCACCAGTCCGGTTGCTTGTCCGAATGCCCCTCCCAATGCCAGGAGCAAGCCAACCACGGGCAATCCGACCCGGAACCGGTTAAACATCCCTTTCCGGCTCGAGCGGTCGGCCTTTTTCAACACGACGATTGAAATACCTGCCATCGTCACAATCATGCCAAGCCAGTTCTGCAGCGTAAGCGTTTCGCCCAGGATGATCCAGCTGATCAGGGCAGTGATGGGAGGAGCCAGCGACATGATGAGCATGGAGATGCGGGCGCCGATCATCACAAATGCCTGAAAGAGGCAGAGATCTCCGATGACAAAACCGACGAGGCCGGAGATAAAAAGGTAGAACCAGGCCTCTGTTGTTGCATCAATGGGGAAAAAATATCCCCTGTAAAAGAGGGTAAAGGTACTGAGGAAGAGGAAGCCCAGGATCAGCCTGAGAAGGTTGAGTACCAGAGAGCCTATCTTTCTGCCGGCAGCTTCGAATACCAGAGCTGTGACCGTCCAGAAGGCTGCCGCGATCAGGGCGGCTATTTCTCCCCAGTGCGCATTCATCGGTTACTCAGCCAATCCTGTGGATCCATGATCGTTTTTGCCTGCCACACCTGGAAGTTGATCTCCGATTTCCCCTCTTCCCGGTTGTAATGAGCCTTTCCGATCACCTGCCCGGTGACTACAGTCTGGCCACCCGTTACCGTCACCTCATCCAGGTTGGAATAAACGGTCAGGTAATCGCCGTGCCGCAACATCACCACCTTGTTCAGGTTGGGGATCGAGAGCACTTTGCTGACCACGCCGTTGAACACCGCTTTCACGGAGGCATTCTGACTTGTCATGATGTCAATCCCGTTGTTGTTTACCTTCACGTATTTCAACACAGGATGCGGATGCTCTCCGAAGGTGGATGTGACAACTCCCTGATCGGTAGGCCACGGCAGCCGTCCCCGGTTGGCGGCAAAGTTGGACGAGAGCCGCATCTCAGCCGCTTTAACACCCGCATCCACCGGCTTGCCGGATGCACGGACACGTGCCTCTTCCGCTAGGATCCGTTCAATCTCCTGTTGTAGTTTCTGCAATGCTTTCTGGTTGGCACGCAACGTGGCTAACAATTGTTTTTCCTTTTTCGAGAGGTCTTGTACCGTTCTGTCCTTCTGTTGTTTCTCTTTATCGAGCTTCGATTTCTCCTGCGCTTCCGATTCCGCCAGTTTCAGTTTTTCAGCCCGGGTCAGCTCAAAGGCATTCATCTGTCGACTCAAGGCAACCTGCGCTTCGCGGATGCGGTCGGCCTGTTTCCTGCGGTAAGCCGAATATTGCTGATAGTATTTCAAGCGTTGATAGGCCTGGTTGAAATCTCTGGCGGAAAAGACAAACAGCAAGCGGTTCTGGCCTTTCGTAAGCTTGTAAGCGTAATAGATCATCCGGGCATACTCCTCTTTTAACTCGTTCAGTTCCCGGCTCCTCCGGTCGATCAAACGCTGATCTTCTCTGATCTTCCTACTCACCTCATCAATCTCCTTGCTGATCGTTGTGATCAGGGACTCCCGTTTTTTGATCCGGCTGTTCAGCAATTGCAGATCGTGCAGGGAGGTCTCCTTGCTCTTTTTCGTCTGGTCCAGCAGTTTGGTGGTATACTCTATTTCGCTCTCCAGCTTCTGGCGGTCCTGATTCAACTGATCCCTGTTCGTTTGTCCGGATGTTCTCAAACCAAAACAGAGAAAAAGTGTCATCAGGAATACGATCAGAAACCGACAGGGCAGATATGTAACCAACAGGTGGTTCATGGCCGGATACGGGTAAAATCTGACGGGATCTTAAACGGAAATTTCATCGGTTCATCGATGGTGATCCGCGAGAATTTCACATCCACCAGGATGCGGTTTTCTGCGGTGATCAGGTAAAGCATCTCCCTTGGAAAAAGCTGGTTGCCAATAGATTCGAACGAGGAGTAGGTGGCATCGAGTTTGATGTTGTCTTTTCGGATCTCCTTGACATCTGCCCGGGTGATTTTGAAGGTTTTAGGATTAAGCCAGATATTCTGTACAAATATATTCCGCGCCTCCTCCTGATTCCGGATATACTTTTTCATTTTCTGCCGGGAAGAGGAGGAGAGTTTGTATTCATCCTTGTCGATGGATGCCTTAAATTTCCCATCCTCATAAAACGAGATATCGTTGCCGATAAGAAAGGATTGAAGAATATCGTATTCGATATTGGTATGCAAGAACTGATTCAGGTCGTACCAGTCTCCGATAAGATAGGTATTATTCAGTCTGTTGATGTATTTGATCGAATCTTGCGAGATCATCAGGCGCATTCCTTCCAGCCCCATAACGGACAGGGAGAGCCAGATCAGCGTATCTTTCTGGATTCGGATCTGTCCGGAAAAGGCGTATTTCTGGTTTCCGTTTTTATAGTCGGCTGAAAAACGGGCGCTGAGAGTTGAAAATTGTAATTCCCTCTCTTTCAGCTTTTTAAACAGGTATTCAGGCCCCTCATCTTTAATCGGTTGTTTGATCAGGCTTCGTTGTGTCGTGCAGGAAGAAAAGAGGAGGATCCCGGCTAAACCCAGGATCATCAGGTTGGTTATCCAGGTTTTTTTCAGTTTTGTCACTCCACTCCCTTTTTGCCCGTTACTTTATCCTGAAGAAGGTCTGAGCCGCCCCCTTTCTCCAGCGCCTGTTTCCAATAATCTCTTGCTTCCTCTTTCCTGCCTAGTTTAAACAGCACATCTCCGTAATGTTCCAGCACCTCACCGGAAAGATTTTCCCTGTCATCCATCGATTTTCCAATCCATTCCAGCGCCTTCTCATACCGGCCGAGTTTGAAAAGTACCCACCCGTAGGTATCCTGAAAGGAGGAGTTATCAGGTTCCAAAGTCAATGCTTTTTGAGACATCGTTTCAGCTTTCTCCAGTTCTATTCCTCGAAGAGCAAGGTAATAACTATAGTTGTTGAGCACGTATGGGTTATTCTCTTTGATCTGTAATGACTTTTCATAGGCTTTGTCCGATTCCTCCGTCCGGTTGAGTGCATGGTAGGTATCTCCAAGATACATATAAAACTGCGCGAGAAGGTCGTTGTTGTTCACCACCAGATGAACGCCTCTGTTGAGAATTTTTTCCGCTTCTGTATACTGTTTCAACTGAAATTCTCCCAGTCCGGTAAACAAATAAAGGTATGGCTGTTCGGGAAAAAGTTCAACCGCCCGGTGTCCGTAAAGGCTCAGATGTAAATAATCACTCATGAGTAAATCCATCCGCAACAACTCCTCCCACACAACGTATTTACTGCTGTCGAGGTCGATTACCCGTAAAAAGGCATTCCGGGCCTTTTCAAACTGCTGATCCTGGGCCAGCAGGTCGCCATGGATAGAGTAAACTTTGGGGTCATCGGGATGCGTTTGGATCAGGATATCAGCCAGTTCAAATGCCTCCTTTTTCAGATTCGTAACAATCTCATTGACCGTATAGAAAGAAAGGAGGATTTGGACTTTGGTATCCACATCCAGGTTTGGATTGCCAAATCCCAATTTGAGTTCATTGAATACCTTCTCTTTTTCCCCGGTCTTCCTGTAATAATCAGCAAGGGTCATATGAATATAGGCATTGTCGGGATCGATTTCCAAAATTTTATTATACAGTTCCAGGGCTTTTTCTTTCTTGTCTCTCGACATATTATATTCGGCAAGGATGCTGTAATACCGGCTGTCATCAGGATGTGATTCCATCAGCTTCATCAGTTCGGCTTCCGCATCCGGGTATTCTTTGAGGTGGAGATAGATCTTATGTTTTTGCATCGAGATATCTTCAGTAATCCCGATCCGTTTTTCGATCTTGTTATAAATTTCAATCGCCTGCTGATAGTTTCCCAGCCCCAGGTAGAGTGCGGCGAGTTGATAGTAGTAATCCAGGTTGTCGGGATTGGATGCCACGATGGTCTCATAGATCGTCACAGCCTGGTCGTAATCCTGGGATAACTGGCATGTTTCAGCCAGAAAAAGCTGGTACCATATATTCGACCGGTCAAGTTCATACGCTTTCTCCGCCAGAAGTTTTGCTTCATCATAGGATTTCTGTCCGGCCAGGATTTTGGCGAGTTCAAAGAAGCCAACCGGATCCCCCGGATACTTTTCGGTATAGTTCCGGAGCAATGCCTCAGCATCTTTGATATTCCCTGAAATCAGCAGTTTCTTGGCATCAATCAGGGCCGAAAGATTGCCTGCAGAGCTCTCCTGCTTTGAAGAATTTAAATTCTCCTGAACATGTTGAGCAAAAACGGAGGTCCCGGCCATTTCTCCGATCACGAACAGAAATACTAAAAAAAAGTTCCTTATCCTGAAGTGGTTCATTCTTTTTTCTGTATTATTTCATTCCTGCATTGGCTCCGCCGAGCTCCGCTTCTCTCCGGTTCCTGCATTCCTTGCATTGACTTCCTCATGTTCCCGTATGTCCGAAGCCTCCCGCTCCTCGATCCGTTTCCATCAGCTCCTCCACCTCAATCCACTCCGCCTGTGTGTGCGCCGAGATGATCATCTGGGCGATCCTGTCCCCATCCTTCACCACGTACTCGCCGGAAGAGAGGTTGATCAGGATCACTTTGATCTCCCCACGGTAATCCGCATCGATCGTCCCGGGGGTATTCAAGACCGTAATTCCGTGTTTGATGGCCAGACCGCTGCGGGGCCTTACCTGCGCTTCATATCCCGCCGGGAGTTCGATAAAGAGCCCCGTTGGTACAAGCGTCCGGTCAAGCGGCTTCATCCGTATCGGTTCCGTCAGAAAAGCACGGAGGTCCATACCGGCTGAAGCACCGGTTTCATAAGCCGGCAGGGGATGATGGGATCTGTTGACGATGTTAACCTTCATAATTTATTGAAAGCGGCAAAGTTAATAAAAAGCGGGATGACTTTACCCGTTTTTTCGGTGGATGGAGGCCCATAGCGATGCCATCTCTTTTCTCTCCATAAACGCGATGATCAATAGGTAGAGTATCAGTAAAAAGGAATGAAATGCGATCCGGATTACAGCACTGCCGGGGTGGATAAAAACGGTCACGTAATACAATCCTACCGCAAGCCCGAGATAGGAAAAGATCCTGTTTAACTGATAAGGGATCCGGTAGTATTTCTGGCCTAAAAAATAAGAGAGTACGAGCATGGTCCCGTATCCGATAAAGGTAGCCCAGGCTGAACCCATGTAACCCGAGAAGTAGTGATCGGGCGACCGCGGAATCCAGAGGATATTCAAGCCTACAGTGATGACAGCGCCAAAAATGCCCAGCCAGGCGCCATAGTTGGTCTGGCCGGTAAGTTTATACCAGATGGAGAGATTGTAGTAGATGCCCAGAAAAAGATGGGCCAGCATCAGGATCGGGATCACCGCTTTGCCCGAATGGTATTTTTCTCCGATAAGCAACGGGAGGATGACATCATCGAGGTAGAGCATGGTGGTAAGAAAAATAACAGAGACCGCGATTACAAAGTAGTTCATCACCCGGGCATAGGTGAGCTTGGCATCCTTCTCCTTGTAGAAGGAAAAGAAAAACGGATCGGCTGCATAGCGGTAAGCCGTGATGAAGATCGTCATCAGAATGGCAATCTTGTAGCAGGCACTGTAGATTCCCACTTCGGCTTCGGCAATACCGGCCGGTAACAGGTAACGGAGCAGGATCCGGTCGAAGGTTTCATTGATGATCCCGGCCATCCCGGCAAACAACAAGGGAAAGGCATACATGAACATCCGTCTCCAGAGTTTCCTGTCAAAGACCAGTTTGAAGCCCGTCATCTCAGGGATCAGCAGGAATAAAGTGACGGCCGAGGCAATCAGGTTAGAGATGAAGATATATTCGATGCCCCACTGGGGATTGTAGATGAGTCTTACAGCATTTCCCAGGAAATCAGAAGTTGTATGTTGCAGGATATAGGGACACAGCAGAAGAAAAAAGAGGTTGAAGAAGATGTTGGTCGAGATGTTGATGATCTTCAGGTAAGCAAACCGGATAGGCCGGTTGAGCGCCCGTAGTTTGGCGAAAGGGATGGTGGTTAGCACGTCAAATCCGATGATCAGGGCAAACCAGATCACATAGATCTGCTGGTCGGGATACCGGATCCAGGTGGCAACCGTACCGGAAAAACCGATGGATAAAA
>JAFGNY010000145.1 GCA_016926765.1 Bacteroidales bacterium
AAACCCGTTGGCGAGTTTGACGGATATGCCCCTGTAATCAAGCCCGGCGGGAAAATTTCATTGAAAAACATCCTTCCTGAATACGGAAAAATCAAGCTACAGATCAATGTAACAGGAAAAGATTCACGATCTTCCGGATTTGCTATCGGGTTTGACGGTATTGAACTAATTCCTAAGCGAACATTCATCCCCGACTGGTATATCATTGGGCCATTTCCTAATCCGCGGATCACTGAAACTCAGCGCCTGGGATTGGACTCCATTTATCCTCCCGAGATCACAATTGACACTAACATGAGGTACAGTGGCGACGAAGGTCAGCAGATCCGCTGGCATTACATTAAAACCCCTGAAAACGGATATGTCTCACTTTGTGATAAGGCACATCCCAGCGAACTGGTTGTAACCTACGCTGTTACGTATGTCTACTCGCTACAGGAGAAAGATGCCCTGCTAATGATCGGCAGTGACGACGGCGCCAAGGTCATTTTCAACAACAAGGAGATCTACCGCTTCCTGGGAGTCAGAATTGCTGAACCAGACCAGGCAATCATCCCGGTTCATCTTCGTGTTGGCTGGAATAAACTTCTGCTGAAGATTGAAAATAACCTGGGTGGATATGCCTTTTATGCACGGTTTCTTGATCCAGGAGAATCATTGTATTACAGTGCGAAACAAGAATGGCCACCAAAAACATGGTTTGGAAAGAAATAACCCTGTTCTTTTTTCTTATTCTGAGCCTTTCCTTTCGATCAGATGCTCAGAATCAAGGAGTTCGTGAACTCAAGATTCCGGAGGATTTTTGTGTGTCAGAAGCGGAATGGAAGCTGTACAGGATGATCAACGAGTACAGGCATCAATACGATTTACCTCCGGTTCCTTTATCCAGATCGCTTTCCTATGTGGCAAATACACACGTGAAAGATCTCTTTTTTCATCACCCTGATATTGAACCATGTAATTTTCATTCCTGGTCAGATAAAGGTCCCTGGAAAGCATTTTGTTATCCGGCAGATGAAGATAAAAAGAATTCAGTATGGGATAAGCCGAAGGAGATCTCCGATTATCCCGGGAAGGGATTTGAAATTGTGTACTGGGAAAACAATGAGGTGGTTATCGACAGTGTAATTGTCTTCTGGAAATCCTTTGATTATTTCAATGGATTTCTGATGAATACCGGGAAATGGGAAGGACGGCAATGGAATGCAATTGGTGTCGGAATCTGCCAGAACTATGCTGCCGCATGGTTTGGAGAGGTTGCTGATCCTGCCGGGATTCCCTATGTTTGCGGACAAAAACCGCCTGTACCTAATGCAGATTCTTCTGTGAAGAAGCCGTCACAGTCAACTCCTCTTCCCGCTAAAGTGACCCTGCAACCTGGAAGTAAGACTGGTTCCGGAGGAGGACCTTATTTTATCATTGTCAAGAGTCTCCTGCCACTGAAAGAAGCTGAAAAAATCGTACAGCAATTACTTGCCAAAGGATATACACAGTCTAAAATCCTTCAGAACGGAGAACAAATCAGGGTTTCGATTTTTGATACAGCCGACCGTGATGAAGCGCTTCGCCTCCTCAGGGAAGCAAAAACCCTTTATAAAGATGCCTGGTTACTCAAAGAGTGATCATTATCGTTTATCTTTGGTTAAATAAAACAAGCAGACATGAGAAAATTTCTTTTAATATTGGCAATTATATTTTCTGCAACACTTCTTTTTTCGCAGAGCTGGGTTTTAGAATGGTATAAATCCGGAAATACAAACTTCCTCTCCAATGAGATTACCAAAAAAGTAAATCAGGGTTATCTGCCTGTCGGGATTGAAGTGGCCCCGGATCCAAACGGACAGATTGTAAGTCTTTACGTACTCTATATTCAAGATCAGTCATTGGGCATCACAGCCTGGTACCTAAACACCTATACCAGCGACATTGCGCTTGAGAATGGCATCAATGCCATGGGAAAAGAAAACTTTGTCCCCAAAGAGGTAGCTTATTATGACGGCACCTATTATGTCTTGTTCCTGAAATTCAGGAACACCGCTACAGCCTGGACGATACAGAATACGGTTAACTCAAACCAGGGTCTTTCCAGCACAATCAACAAATACGACGCGATGGGCTATGTTCCTTTCGGTTACACCCTGGTGAAAGGAGCGCTCAGTATTTTATTTGTCAAGATACCCCTCAACACGACAGCAGCCTGGAACGTCCAGGTATATCATGGATTGACTGATATGAAGCGTGGGATCTCAACCAGGTACGGTCAGGGATGGTCACCCTGGGCCCTTCTGATTGACGGAAATGATTATATTATCATGTACCTGACCAATTGATTTGTGAGACCTTCATGACCTGGTTACTGAGAACAATCTTTCACCAGCCGGAAACCAACGGTTCCATTTCTGTCGAGACCGGGGCCAATCAGTAAAAGCATTTCAGGATGGTCCGCAGGGAGCGCCCCTCCCTTTACATACCAGATACTTGATTCGGGAGAGTAATAACTCCCTCCCCGGATAAAATTGAAATAATAGCATCCATTGAAATACCTGTCGTTCGTCAGTTGCCAGACATTTCCAATCATATCCTCAACCCCAAACGGACTGGCGCCATTAGGGTATTGGGAGACGGGGGTAGCATGATTCAAGTTCAGATTACATCGGGTACTATCAATTGAATCCCCCCAGGGGTATTTCCGCATATCTGTTCCCTGAGCAGCATACTGCCATTCCACTTCAGTGGGAAGGCGTTTGCCTGCCCATGCAGCAAAGGCAAAGATATCCTCAAGGTTGACAAAAACAACCGGACATGCTTCCTCCCCATAGGTGATTTGACCATTGATCCAATGATTCAGATAGTTAGAGTAATCCTTCGGCTTGTATCCGGTAGTATTGATGAAGTCCTGCCATTGAATATTAGTGACCGGATAACGGTCCATGTAAAATGCTTTCATTTCAATCACCAAAGTATCTGTATGATCCGGAAGAGGAATAAAAGGATCCAGTGTGTTCGGAGCCCGTCTCGTATAAAAGTTAAACTGTCCGGCAGGAATCTTTACCATCCCATCAGGGCATCTTTTCGCAGATTGGGTTCTGTTCAGCGTGGAGATGAGATGCGGTACACTATTATCCAGATAAATTATTTTCTCATCAACCAGTTGATCCTTCGTAAATAGCTGAATGACAACCTTACTTGTTGTTTCCGGAAAATAATCCCAGGGAGAGATGGCATGGGATCCTGATGAAAACTCAATCCCCGGACTCTGGTATGAAGGATTCCCATTGGTCAGTATGATCGTCTCCCCGGAATCAGGGGGAGCGGAGAAATAAAGTGAATCTGGTGTCAGGTTTGCCTTCAGAAGGGATGGGAAGAGAGCCACACAGGAAACCACACCTTCCCTTCGCGTATGCCTCCAGGATTGGTTGAAAGGTTCCATCTCAATAGGGACTAAATACCTTCCATTGTGTTGAAACGGTTTGATTTCCAGATGGTTCCAAAGATCAACTTCGTGTCTGGTTTCAGGAGTTGAATCCACCTCGAACAGTGGACCGGAATGACCGGCTGGATTCATGCTGAGGATGGTATAGAGCGTTTTTACCCCGTCGGTCCACCGGTTCACATAGATACTGTCTGTCTCTGTAGGGACCAAGGGAAAAAAGTCGTAGTTATGAAATACATTGCTGTTTTCCCGAAGGATTTTAGTTGTCTTGCCCAGGTAGGTATATTCCTCTGTTAACCAATCTGCCCGTCCCGGCCGCATGGTATTGATCTCAACTCCATACCCATTGAAGAAAGCACAGGCAATTTCACGGTGCAGTCTGCCATCAGCCAATTGCAGTACCCGGAAGATGGCAAAGTCGGGTTTGATCAGTTTATTCAGGTTTACCGGTGGCGGAAGAACCAGCGCATCGTGTACACGTCCGGATACAATTCCCGGCATATCGCGGGGAACTGCCATCCCTTCGCTATACATAATAATTCCCGGACGAACCTTGTCGGCAGTCGCCTGGAGTTCATGACTCGAAGCTCCCCGTGTATCGAGCACAACGCCATCGGCGTCCACCTGGCGGAGAAGCTCTTCCATCCCTGCGAGGTGCTCCTCTTTTCTTCCTGACTCATCCCAGGGGTTGTAGGAGACGAAGTATTTTTTCCCATGGGCATGACTGAAATCCGCTTGTCGTCTCAGCTCCGCGATCCCTCCCGGCAGATCCCGGTACATATCCCATTGATTCCGCTGATCAAGGCCTAATCTTGGCCAGGTAGGCCACAGGGTGAAGATATCGTAGCCGCCTGTCAGTGAATCGAACTCAGACAGGCTGTTGTAGAAGTTGTATTTTTTTGATTTCCAGTCGTAAAACTGTTTATCCCAGGCAAATTGAAGAAGCATGATATAGGCGTGGTTCATCCAAGTAAGATCCTCTCTCTGAAACATCGCCAGATCAAAGGTATCCAGGTCATACAGCCATCTTTCCTGGAATAGTAATTTCAACCCTTCGTGCCAGTCTCCGGAATGCACATCCGCCCATATCGTGTACTCCACCCAGCCATCCGGCTGCAAAGTGACTGCCCACCGGTCAATCGTTGTCCGTTTGCGATCCCGATCCGTTCGTCGCGCCAGGGCTACTACTGACAACGTATCGTTGATCTGCATGTCGGCAAAACCGAGATGCCAGGCGTTATCCGGGAGGATTACACCGACAGGGCCATATCCCGGGCGATACAGTTTCGACCTGCAGAGATAGTCGGGCCACTCTTTGGTCCCTTCAGCAGAAATATATACTTTATCCGCTCCCACTCCAAACGGGACCAGGTTCTCAATCCTATGCTCGGCCTGACTGCTATTCGTCAGACGGATCACATACCTGGCTCCCATGTGAAACAGGCTGTCGAATCTGACAGATCCCTGGATAGAATCCCCAAAAACAAATGAAATAGTATCGTTTTCAAACTCCGGAGGAGAATAATAGGAAGCGAAGAAATTATCGTCCAGCATCAGGGTGTAGAAGGGAATATCGTATGGAAAGCTAACGTAACTGCCATCCTCCATCCTTACACCTTTCAGTGCAAGGGCATCCGGTTTGCAGAAAACAAGATTTGAAATCTGTGAAGAAACTGGTACAACGATAAAAATCAGGATCAGACTGACGAAAAGCTTACATGCATTTGTCATATGGGAATCATTAATCGTAAATCGTAAATCGGAGTTAATAGAAAAGGTCCTTCTGAGCAAAAGCGTGCTCGTGTTCAAGCAGCCATTTCTTGCGCCAGAGCCCTCCGGCGTAGCCGACCAGTTTTCCATCGTTTCCGATCACCCGGTGACAGGGGATGATGATCCATAATGGATTTTTGGAATCTGCCTGCCCTACAGCCCTGAACGCTTTCGGGTCTCCAATCCGTGCCGCAAGTTCATGGTATGTGATCGTCTTTCCATAGGGAATTTTTGTGAGCTCATCCCATACTTTCATCTGAAATTCAGTCCCTAAAATATCAAGCTTCACTGTGAAGATCTGTCTCTTTCCATCGAAATATTCTTTCAACTGAGTGACAGGTTCTCTGAGACAGAGGGGAACAAACCATTTCGTGGTTTTCTGATCGGTGATCACCACGGATTGGATTCCATGTTTTGTACCGGTGACCTCAACATAGCCAATAGGGCATTTGAAGCAGGCACGTTTAACAGAGTTCATGTTATTTTGTTTTTGATCTTCTCGCGCGCAATCCGAAAAAGAGCATAAAACCTCCAAATAAAATCATCAACAACCCCGACCAGAGATTGACGTTGATCTCCAGAGAGCGTCTGTAGATTTCGGGGTCGGCCTGGGTAGTCAGCCCAAAGATGAGCAGAAGCAACCCAAGCAATAGGAACATAAAACCGATGGGCAACCTGATGTCTACTTCCATGATAGTTTCTTTTTACCAGAATATGATGGATAAAATAACGGCGATAACTCCAACGATAATCGCTAAAAACTGAGGACGCTGGTACCAGTGTTTGCTTTCGTCGCGTGTACGGGGTGTGAGAGAATAGACCAGTCCCGTCAGATCTTCTTTTGTCTTTGTCTGTTTTGTCATCAGTGAAATGATGACTGTTAGGATCAAACAGGTGAAGAAGGCGAAAATAGCCGTCCAGAAGTTCTGAGCCATTTCACTGGGATAAACATGGACTACCGTCCCAAGCCATCCTCCTTTTATTAGCGACGTAGCCCCTGCTGGCTGTGTCAGTCCGTGATGGATCGCAGCAGCAGCCGTACCGGAAAGTAAACCAAAAAAGGCGCCATGCCCTGTGGTCCGACGCCAGAACATTCCCAGCAGGAACGTTGCAAACAGCGGGGCATTGATGAAAGCAAATACCAATTGCAGGAAATCCATCACATTGTTGAAGAGTTTGGCCATATAAGCTGCTCCGATGCTGACCAGGACGCCAAAGACCGTTGCCATCTGTCCCATCCACAGATAGTGTTTATCCGATCGGTTCGGACTGATATAACTCTGGTAAATGTCATAGGTCCATACGGTGTTGAATGCCGTCACATTGCCAGCCATCCCCGACATGAAAGAGGCCATCAGGGCGGTAAGTCCCAAACCCAGAACCCCTGTCGGAAAATAATATCCCAACATCATGGGGATGACCTTATCGTAATCATAGGAAGCTCCTTTCATCGGCAGTGAGAAACCGCTGTCCGGATCCGAAGTAAGCGCCATGGCTATCATGCCGGGAACAATGACCAGGAATGGAATGAACATTTTTGGCAAGGCACCGATGAGTGGTGTTTTACGTGCTGCTGACATAGAACCTGCCGCCATGGCCCGTTGAACTACCAGAAAGTTGGTACACCAGTACCCGAATGAAAGGACAAACCCCAGCCCCATGATCAGGCCGAACCACTCTACCCCCATCGGGTTATCGGCTGCGCTGGCAACAGGTCTCCAGGTTTCGGTGTAAGCTCCGGTAGCATACCCGTGGCTGGTAGCCACTTCAGCCAGTTTTCCGGTCAACCCGTCCCATCCGCCAATATTGATCAGTCCGAGAAATACCAGTGGCAGAAATCCGATCACGATCAGGAAAAATTGCAGTACTTCATTGTAAATGGCCGATTTCAGTCCACCGAGGTATGTGTAGATCAGCACAATCAGAGCAGAGACAACAATGCTGAAGGTGAAATTCCAACCCAGCAACGTTTCCATCAGCATCGCCAGGGCATACATCGAGATCCCGCTGGCAAAGATGGTCATCACCGCGAAAGAAACCGCATTGAAGCCACGGGTTTTTTCGTCAAACCGAAGCTTCAGGTATTCGGGTACCGACCGTGCTTTGGATCCATAATAGAAAGGCATCATAAACAAACCAAGAAAGATCATTGCCGGGATGGCACCGATCCAGTAAAAATGAGTGGTAATCATCCCGTACTTGGCTCCTGAAGCCGCCATACCCATCACTTCCAAAGCTCCTAAGTTGGTCGAGATAAACGCCAGTCCCGTAATCCAGGCCGGGATCGATTTTCCGCCCGTAAGGAAGTCGGCACTGGATTTCATATACCTTTTCAAAGCATAACCAATACCCAGGACAAAAACAAAATAGACCACCATGATCGTATAGTCGATCCATCCCAGTGCAAAAGATGTTTCCATAGAAGCTGGTTAGATGAAGTGTCTATGCAAAGATATAAAAATCACAATTCATACATTTGCAGCATGAAAACAACTCAGTTTCTAATATTTCTTTCCGTAATCCTGATCGTTTACGGATCGATCAACGTTTATATTTTCATCCGCGGGTTGCAGGCTATTCCTTCCGGTACAGGATGGCGCACCTGGTTTTCACTGATCTTCTGGGGGATTGCTTCTACCTTTATTCTGGCCCGTATTCTGGAACGGGCTTACCCTTCCCTCCTCTCAGGTATCGTGACATGGATCGGTTCATTCTGGCTGGGTTTCATGTTGTTTTTCTTTCTTGCTGTCGTGATGATAGACCTTTTACGGCTCGCAAATTCATTTCTCCATTTTTTTCCGCCATCGATCTGTGTCAATCCGATGCAAACCAGACTTATTACCCTGTTTACAGTTCTCGGCTTAGCTGTTTTGTTTATCACGGCAAGTTTTATAAATGCCCGTATTCCACGAATAAAAGAACTAAACCTGACGATCTCCAAACCGAATGCAATTCCGGGAAACCTGGTTATCGTAATGGCATCGGATATTCACCTGGGAACAATCATTGCCAGCCGGAAAGCCAACCGGCTTGTGGAAAAAATCAATGCAATGAATCCAGACCTGGTTCTTTTTGCAGGAGATATCGTGGATGAGGACCTGGCTCCTGTGATCAACAACAATCTGGGGAATGCCTTGTCGCGGATTAAATCACGGCTCGGAGTATATGCGATAACAGGTAATCATGAATATATCGGAGGTGTTGACAAGGCTGTCAATTATCTGAAGGATCATGGAATAAACATGTTACGTGATACCGCTGTATTTCTTGAGAATCACCTTTACCTGGTTGGCCGTGATGACCGGGATAAGCCCCGGTTCACGGGGAAACCAAGAAAAGAGATTGAAGAGCTTCTGGCCAAGATAGACACCAGCTTTCCGGTGATTCTGATGGATCATCAGCCATTCAATTTAGCCCGGCATGCACAGATGGGCATCGACCTGCAACTCTCGGGGCATACCCACGACGGACAGCTTTGGCCGTTAAATTACCTGATTGACGCCATTTATGAGGTCAGCTGGGGATATAAAAAGATTGAGAACACCCATTTCTACGTATCTTCAGGATATGGCACCTGGGGACCTCCGTTGCGTCTTGGGAACCGGCCGGAGATTGTGAAAATCAACCTGAGGTTTATTAATTCAGAATAATCCGGCTTTCAGGATCTTCCAGTTTGATGAGAATACCTATTTTTGCCGCATGAAGAAATTGTGGCTCAGACTTGTTTTCCCTCTAATCATGTCACTGATTGTTCTGATTGGGGTCATCGTAGCGGTTTCACTGCTGGATGAACCTGAAGAAACCTCTCCGGACGTGATCTCGGCGCGGGCCTATCACCTTTCTATTGATACACTTGATATTACTTACGGTGAGGTGAAAAAAAATCAAAACCTTTCTGAGATCCTGTCGCCCCTGGTCTCCATGCAAACCATTGATCTGATTTCCCGTACCACCCGTCAGATCTTCGATGTACGGAAGATCCGCCCTGGCAACCGGTATGCCGTAATCACTGACCGCGACAGCCTGAAAAAAACCCTCTATTTCATTTATGAGATTACAACAACTGATTTTGTGGTATATGATTTCAGGGATACGCTTCACGTTTACCTGGATAAAAAAGTGGTAACCAAAACAGTCAGGAGCGCTTCAGGAACGATCAGTTCCTCTCTTTGGAATGCATTTGTCGATGAAAACCTGAATATAAACCTTGCATTGAAGATGGCAGATATATATGCCTGGACAATAGATTTTTATGGACTTCAAAAAGGAGATAATTTTGACGTCATCTATGAAGAACTCAGCATCGATACCATGTCGATTGGCATAGGGAATATTTTGGGATCCAGGTTTAATTCCTCAGGTCATGATTTCTATGCTTTCTATTTTGAGCAGGATCATATCGGAACCTATTTTGATGAACTTGGAGGGAGTCTTCAACGGACATTTCTCAAAGCTCCGCTTCATTTTTCCAGGATCAGTTCCAGGTTTTCGAGAGCACGGAAGCATCCGGTACTTAAGATTTACAGACCCCATTTTGGGATAGATTATGCTGCTCCGAGAGGGACTCCGGTAGTTGCATTGGGTGATGGTAAGGTGGTAGAGGCCAGATGGAACGGAGGATTTGGCCGGTATATCAAGATACGGCACAATAGTGTCTATTCTACCGGTTACGGGCATCTTTCGGGCTATGCCAAAGGCATTCAGGCCGGAAAATTTGTAAAACAAGGCGACGTGATCGGTTATGTTGGGAGCAGCGGACTTTCGACAGGCCCGCATCTCGACTTCCGGGTCTATAAAAACAATACTCCTGTGGATCCGTTGAAGATGGAATCTCCCCCTGCCGAGCCTGTCGACACGGTAAACATGAAAACATACAACGCCCTGGTTAAAACCATGATGGGCAAGTTGGATTCAATCCATTAAATTTTCCCTTTCATCCTGATGAGAAAGGCCGGACAAAGAGCGCTATCGGTGAACCATTTGCACCTGGGTTTACAGTTCAGGCATGAAACGATCATTTCTTCATGGTGCTGGGCTTTAGACACCCAATGGGGATCAGCCAGAATCGGGCGTCCAAGATTTACAAAATCAGCCAGATTATTCTCAATTAAGTAGTTCGCACGATCCAGTGTTCGAATTTCATTGACTACCCCAACCGGCAGTTTGACTACCTTCTTAATTTCCGTTCCGGAGTAGCAGATCCAGTTGTAAGGAAACTCTTTCGGTGGCCGTGGAAGTGTCACCAATGAACCTCCGTGAGAAACATCCAGCAAATCAATGGATTGTTTCCCGAGATACCGCGCAATCTTCCTGCCATCCTCCAGTGTCGGGGAATTGGCACCCATCCGGTAAGTGATCAGAAATGAGGTTCCGCAAGCTTTCCTGATGCCGTCAATAATCTCCACAGACAACCGCATCCTGTTTTCAACCGTTCCCCCGAAATCATCATCCCGTTGATTGTAAAAACTTGATGCAAACTGGCTGAGCAGGTATCCATGAGCGCCATGAATCTGCACGCCATCGAAACCTGCCTGCTGAGCACGTATGGCCGCATGAATAAAGTCCTCCCGGATGGTCTGGATTTCTTCGGAAGTCAGACTTCCTGAGTTTTTATACTGTGGATTCACAGAGGGACCCATTGGAGTTGGCGTAACGCTTTCGGGAGAGGCCAGCCCGGCATGGTGAATCTGGATCAGGGAGACTGCTCCAAAACTTTTAACAATCTCCGGGATATGGCTAAGTCCTTCAATATGATCATCAGACCAGATCCCCAACTGCATCGGGGCCAGTCTGCCATTTTTGCTCACAGCCGTGGCTTCCAGGACGATGATCCCGGCCCCTCCTTCAGCCCGTTCCCGGTAATGATCCAGATTTTTCCGGGTAACCATCCCATCCTCACCGGTATAGCCAAAACATACCATGGGAGGCATGATCACTCTGTTTTTTACAGGAATCCCCTTCAGTAAAAACGAAGAAAAAAGTGGCAGCATCGTACAAATTATTTGGTGAATGGATACGGATTTTTCCACATTTTCCAGATAAGGAAAACAGGGAAAAGAAACCAGGGCGCATTCGCCAGCAATACCAGAGGCAGATTGATTGCCGGTGTGGGTCCCCAGATCTCTTCACTACAGATAATGGTGACATTGGTAAAGAGAATGGACATGACAATGATGGTAGGAATACGGATCCACTCCTTCCCTTTGATAAATGCGTAGATAGCAAACAGATAATAGGGTCCGAACACCAGAACATCCAGCCAGATGGTTGCCTGCCACCATACCGGACGGTACCACTG
>JAFGNY010000146.1 GCA_016926765.1 Bacteroidales bacterium
GATCAGTACGAAGGTGATCAACCCAGATGTACCCGCTGCTTTTTTCTCCGGATTCTCCCATTTCCATGTAAAGGACGCCCACTACCGGTGCGAGCTGTCTGATGGTAACACTTCCTGTGGAGGGGATTCTGAGTTGGGTCACGACATCCGGTTCAATCTGTATATTGTTGAAGTTCATCCTGGGTGTGGTCAGAATCGTGATATCATACTTTCCTGCCAGATACTTTTCCTGTTGGTCACTGGATTGAACGTGGATCGCCTCTCCGCTGCCACTTCTGCGAATGATGCAGGAAACCGGTTCATCACCCGAATGGATGAAACGGAGAAAGCCCTGGGGCGCATCCAGTTCGATGGCCGAATGTTTGCCGGGATCGATCCAAACCTCTTCTTTCCTCAGCGGAGGGATGGTTTGAACAACAACATCATAGGTTATCAGGGGATCCAGTTTCAGCGTATCAGGAAGTCCATTGCTATTCAGAGTATGAATAAAACTGTACCTGGCTTTTCCTGTAACATGATCATAGAGGGTGACATGAACATCTGTCTCTGTCGGCTTCCCCTCTTTATCGAGCAGATTGATCTGCGCGGTAGTCCCTTTGAGCGTGGTTGCGACAATTGTTCTGAGTGCGCGGCTGTACTCCGTCTCATTTGATGCATTGTAATAATTCCCCATACATCCGAACTGGGCCTGCATGTTATCACCGATCCCAACAATAAAAGGTCTGAGAAAGATCCCCTGCTGCTGCAATGTTCTCGAGACTTCACAGGGATCCCCTCCGCAGGCTTCCAGCCCGTCGGTTATCAGGATGACGACATTTCTGCAATCACTGCAGGGAGGAAAATCGTCGGCAGTCCGGAGGAGCGAATAAGCGATCGGGGTTGTCCCGTCAGGGCTCAGTCCGCCCAAAACAGATCGGATCGATTTGAAATTATCCTTACCAAAAGGCACCATCATGTATGAAGCCTCACAACCGGAGCCCTCCGCCCTTTTCGGTCCATAAACCCGTAAACCGATCTCCAGGTTCTTTTTCCCCTGAAGAGTGTCGAGGATACCGGAAAGAATAGTGACAGCAATCCTGTATTTTGAATCACTCTGCCAATGGGCGGCCATGCTTTCTGATGCATCAAAAACAAAAAGGATCCTGGTAAGGGATTTGGAACTATTCGTCTCTTTACCGGCCTGTGTCTGAGCATATCCCGCCATCACAACCATCAGAAGCAACCATACCACTATTGCTTTTTTCGCCATTCGCTATCGCTCCTCGTATTTCGTATTTCGTATTTCGTCCTTCGTCCTTTCTAATAATCCCCCATCGTCTCTTCCAGCTGTGCCATCGCTTCTGCTGCCTGTGCATCATTTGGCGCCACACCATGCCATTCATGATGATCCAGCATGAAGTCCACCCCGTATCCCATCTGTGTATGCATAATGATACTAACGGGCTTCCCCTGGTTTAGTTGTTGCTTTGCCCGGGCGAGATGATCCAGGATATCTTCCAGTTTATTCCCGTTCATCTCCATCACCCGCCAACTAAAAGCTTCCAGTTTCGCTCTCAGGTTCCCCAGCGAAAGTACCTGATCGACCGGCCCGTCTATCTGTTTCTGATTGTAATCGATGACAGCGATGATGTTGTCAACACCTTTTGCAGCTCCAAACATCAGCGCTTCCCAATTCTGGCCTTCCTGCAACTCCCCATCTCCTAACAGGCAATAGACCGTTTTCGTATCGCCGTTCAGCTTTTTACTGATGGCTGCCCCCAATGCAACCGACAATCCCTGTCCAAGCGAACCGGAAGCCATTCTGACTCCCGGTGTGTTATCCAGGATGGAAGGATGACCCTGAAGCCTGGTGTCCATTTTCCTGAAGGTTCCCAGTTCCGACAGCTTGAAATAGCCGTACCGTGCAAGTACGCTGTACCATGCCGGAGAGAGATGACCGTTCGAAAGAAAAAAAATATCTTCATCCGTCCCGTCAATGGAGAACTTGTTTGGGTCGGGCCGCATAACAGCGAAATAGAGCGCGACAAGAAAATCCGTCGCCCCCAGTGATCCTCCCGGATGACCTGAAGCAGCTCCGTGAACCATTCGAATAATATCCCGCCGTACCTGGGAAGCAATTCTGACTAAATCGTTGGTTGATAACATTGAAAATGATTTATTTAGAATAAAAAACGTTTGAGCCAAAGATAGACTTTTTGATTTTTTTGACCGGCCGACTGTTAATAAAAATGGATAAGATTTAAAACGCTATTTTTGCAGACAGGCACGTCAATCTTCCCTTACATGAAAATTCTCCCCATCCTCGCCCTCCTGCTTATCGGGTTTCACCTGACGATCAGTTCCAGTAAAACAGATGACTCGCCTGACTACCGAAAGATCAGGAAAGAGAGGTGGGCGGATTCTGTTTATCGCTCCCTTTCACTGAATCAGCAGATAGCCCAGTTACTGGTCGTCAGAGCTTATTCAAACCGCGACCAGGCTTACAACGACAGCATGGCCGGCCTTATCCGCACATACGATATCGGCGGGGTCTGTTTTTTTCAGGGAAGTCCGGTTGCCCAGGCAACACTTACAAATGACTGGCAGCAGGCAGCTCAGACACCGTTGCTTGTGGCCATCGATGCCGAATGGGGATTAGGGATGCGGCTCGACAGCGTACACGATTTCCCTTACCAGATGACGCTTGGCGCCTCTGCCGATGATTCCCTGACCTATCAGATGGCTGCAGCTATTGGCCGGGAGTGCAAACGCATGGGGATCCAGATGAACCTGGCTCCGGTAGTGGATGTAAACAACAATCCGTTGAATCCTGTGATCAATTTCAGGTCGTTCGGGGAGGATCCTGTCACCGTGGCCAGGAAAGGGATTTGTTACATGAAAGGGCTCCAGGACAATGGCGTGATGGCTTCCGCGAAACATTTTTCTGGCCACGGTGACACCGAAACCGACTCCCATAAAGAGCTTCCTGTGATCAATCACACGACGGAACGGATGGAGTCGGTAGAACTCTTGCCTTTTCGGGCGGTGATTAAACACGGGATCAGCTCCATCATGACCGCACATCTTTATATCCCTGTTTACGATACCACCTCCCATCTTGCCGCCACACTCTCACCACGGATCGTGACCGGCCTGCTGAAGAAAAAGATGGGATTTCAGGGCGTTGCCATCACCGATGCACTCGATATGAAAGGAGTCACCAAATACTTTCCGCCCGGAGAGATCGAAGTGAAAGCATTGCTTGCCGGTAACGACATTCTGCTGTTACCTCAGGATGTTCCTGTAGCCCTGGCTTCAATTCAACAGGCCATCGAAGATGGCATGATCACCAACGATGCCATCAGGGAAAGATGCCTGAAAGTTCTCCGCCTCAAATTTGATGCAGGTCTCGATGTTTACCGTCCGGTGAAATGCGAAAACCTGCTTGCCGACCTCAATCCTTCCTCCTCGGCAAGCCTTACCATGCAGATCTATAAATCAGCCGTCACGGTGGTTAAAAATGAAAATAACCTGCTCCCGCTGTCGCTGCTGCAACGCCGCCATATCGCATCTGTCTCAATCGGCGAGACCCAAATCACTCCATTCCAGAAGACTTTAGACTGGTTTGCTCCGGTTGCCCACTTCCGGATCTCAAAACAAGCTACTCCCGAAGCTTTCTCTGAACTCCAACGTCAGCTGGAACCGTACAACCTGATTCTCATCGGACTGCATCACAACAATCTCTACCCGGCAAACAACTTCGGGAATCCGGCGCAGGTTTTTGATTTCATCGCCGAAACCTGCCGAAAAAAGCGAACGGCATTGGCCATCTTCGGAAACCCTTACCTGATCCGCTCATTGAAAAACAGCGCCGACCTGGAAGCAATCCTGACCACCTACCAGGATCAACCCGAAGCTGAAGAGGTGGCTGCCGAGATGATCTTCGGAGGTATCGCTGCAACTGGAAAGTTGCCGGTAACTACTGCGGAATTCCGCTCCGGCACCGGCGTGAAATTCGACAAATCACGGTTGGAATTCGCCCTGCCCGAAGAGGTTGGCATCCCTGCTGAAAAATTGATCTCTATCGATAGCCTGATCACCAACGGCATCGACTCAAATGCCTACCCTGGCTGCCAGGTATTGTTCGCTGCGAAGGGAAAAATATTCTACTACAAAGCGTTTGGCCATCCCACTTATGAAGAGAGCGCTCCTGTCTCCAAAACAGATCTCTATGATCTGGCTTCCCTCACCAAGGTGCTGGGAACCACCCTCGCGATCATGAAACTTCGGGAAGAGGGCTTGATCCATCCCGACGATCCCCTTTCGGTTCACCTTCCCGAACTGCGGGCAACAGATAAAGAGCGGATCACTATCCGGGAGGTCATGGCGCATCAGGCCGGACTTCATCCCTGGATCCCGTTTTACACCCTGACACTGGGAGACAGCCTGGAAAGCCTCGAGATCTATGATACCGTGTACTCTCCTCTTCACCCCATCCGGGTAGCCGAAGATCTCTATATGAAAAGGGATTACTGCGATAGCGTCTATTCCTGGATCATCCATTCCAAACTCAGAAATACCAAGAATTACAAGTATAGCGACCTGGGGTTCTACCTTCTCAGGAAACTTATTGAAAGAAAGACCGGCCTGACACTTGATGCCTATCTCGACGTGACATTCTACCGGCCCATGGGCTTGACCACAATGGGATTCTATCCCCGGAACCGGTTTCCGGTGGAACGGATCATGCCCACCGAATTCGACACTCTTTTCAGGAAACAACTCATCCGGGGAGATGTTCACGATCCCGGAGCAGCCATGCTGGGCGGAGTTTCCGGTCATGCCGGTTTGTTCAGCGATGCCTTTGATGTGGCGGTGATCCTTCAGATGCTGCTTAACAATGGTGAGTACGGAGGAAAACAATACCTTCTTCCTTCAACCATCCATGAGTTCACCAGGAAACAATTTTCCGGAGAAAACAGCAGAAGGGGCATGGGTTTCGACAAACCATTGCCTGAGTATGATCCGCTCGGACCCGTCTGCGAAGCCGCTTCGCTTTCCAGTTTCGGACATTCAGGATTCACAGGAACCTATATCTGGGCAGATCCCGAAAAAGACCTCCTGTATGTCTTCCTGTCCAACCGGGTCTCTCCGGATGCCGCAAATATGAAAATCTCCCAAATGGACATCCGTACCAACATCCATCAGAAGATGTACGGGATTACTGCCGGGGAAAACGGGAAATGATTACATTTGCATCCTGAAACACATCTACCTATTTAATTCTGAGAAGTGAACACAAAACTGAAATCTTTCCTTTTGTGGGTGGCAGCCTTTGTCATTACAGTAGGCTCCGCCTATTACCAGCGAACAACAGGTCCGACCTATGAATTACGCGGCAGGGTGACCATCGACGAAACGGTCTATCAATACAAACTGATCCGTACCTATGATGGGAATGATCAGGCTCCTGTGGAGATTGCCGTTGCTGACCCGGATGTTTCAGGAGAGCTGAAACTCAGGCGGTATAAAAGTCATGATGAATGGAGCACGACAACTATGGTTCGTCAGGGCGACAAGCTCACCGGATACATTCCGCATCAGCCGATGGCCGGAAAAGTAATGTATCATGTGACCCTGAAAAAAGGCGGGAATACCTTCCTCCTGAATGAAGAACCGGCGATTATCCGGTTCAAGGGATTTGTTCCCCGCGGAATACTCATTGCCCATATCATCATCATTTTTCTCGCTATGTTGTTCAGCACCCGGACTGCTTTCGAAGTATTGTTCAAACTGAAGTACACCTACCTTTACACCTGGATAACCTTGATCTGTCTGACGATTGGCGGGATGATACTGGGACCTGTCGTACAAAAATATGCCTTTGACGCCTACTGGACAGGCTGGCCATTCGGCCATGATCTTACCGACAATAAATCCCTCTTAGCGTTTATTTTCTGGATCGTGGCATTGGCCTACCAGATCTGGAGGAGAGAGAAAAAAAACTGGGCAGTGGTGGCAGCAGTGGTTCTATTCCTGGTCTATATCATTCCGCACAGCATACTCGGATCTGAGATTGATTATACAAAAGAGGGTCCGCAACAGGAGATCCAAAAGTAATTCATTGAACCTCATTTTCGTTTATGGAGATCACCGTCATCATTATTGCAGTCACTGTATTTATATCCATCCTTGGATTCAACTACGATACCTTTTTCAACAGGCTTAAGTTCAATCCCTACGATGTCAGACACAGCGGGCAATGGTACCGGTTCTTTACCTATGGGTTTCTTCATGCCGGCTGGGTGCATCTCTTGATCAACATGTTCGTATTCTATTCATTCGGGAGATTGGTCGAGAATGCCTATAGGGATTATTTCGGCAGCAAATACATCCTCTATTACATCCTCCTTTATGTGGGTGCGCTTCTGTTATCGGTCATCCCCGCCTTCGGAAAACATAAAAACGACGTCTTCTATAGCTCAGTAGGCGCTTCGGGAGCCGTCTCAGCGATCCTCTTCGCCAGCATCCTGATCGCTCCGCTGGAGAGAATCTACCTCTTTTTCATTCCCGTCGGGATTCCCGCCATTCTCTTCGGACTGCTTTATCTTGGTTATGAATACTGGATGAGCCGCAGGGCAAAAGATAACATCGGACACGATGCCCATTTTTGGGGAGCAATTTTCGGACTGATCTTCACCATTGTGATCCAGCCGTCTATCGTCCTCGATTTCCTGAATCAATTAGGCTTCGGGGTCAACATGTAGCCGGATCCTTGTGTCCACCACCACGATGGTGTCTCCACTGCCCAGCAACGGATTGAAGTCCAGTTCCCTGATCTCTGGAGCCACCTCCAGCAATGCGGAAAGTTTCAGCATGATCTCGGCAAACTTCTCTTCACTGACACCTTTCTGACCTCTGACACCCTGGATGATCCGGTAGCTCTTCAATCTTCGGATCATCTCCAGCGCTTCTTCTTTTTCAAGGGGAGAGAGGCCTGCAGAAGTATCTTTCAACACTTCAATGAAGATGCCTCCGAGGCCGCACAGGATCAGGTGCCCGTAGCCTGGTTCGTAAGTGGCTCCGATAAAGAGTTCGATCCCCGAGAGCATCGGCTGAAGCAGGATGCCGGTCGTTGCGGGTATCTTCATCATCCGGTGAAATTCCTTCGTCAGGATCTCATCATTTAGAACATTCAGCACAACGCCTCCGACATCTGATTTATGCACAGGTCCGATGACTTTCATCACGAGAGGAAATCCCAGGAGAGAGGCTGCCTTTTTCGCCTCCTCCGGTGTTGCCACAACCGCTTCTCCGGCTCTGGGTATCCGGCAGGCGTCGAGCAATCCGCAGATCTCCGCCGATGAAATATAGCCCGGTTTGGCGTCCTCAATAATTTCCCTGATGGATACGGAATCCACTTCGGGAAGAGGTTGATCGGAACCGGCAGGCGAAGGGGTGTGAAATACGGCGGAGAGGGCATTCCCGAAAAGGACCTCTTTGGGGAAATAGGGATGCCCTTTGCTGATAAACTCATCGATCTCCTCTTCAGCCGTGAGAACCGATGGCAAAATCGGGAAGATGGGCTTTTTGCATTGGCGCATCTTCTCATCCAACACGCCGTATTCTTTGAATACACGGGAGAGGCCGGGAGTGCCGAAAATCACAGCCATCCCGTCAATGGAATCAAACCGGTTCTCCACGTAATCGATAATGATACCAAGCTGTTCCGCGTTTCCTGTGGCGAGGAAATCGATCGGGTTTGCTACGGATGAACCGGGATGAAGTTTTTCCAGCAGTTGATCCGCTGCCTCACCTTCTATTTTCGGTACCGACATCCCGCCCGCCGATAGCGCATCGGTAAGCATCACAGCCGGACCTCCGGCATGAGAGATGATCGCCATGTTTTTTCCGGTCAGTTTTGGGTATTGAAAGATAGAAGCGATATTGATCAGCTCATCCCGTCCATGACAACGTACGATACCCGCTTTCCGGAAAAGAGCTTCCACCGCTACATCCGGAGTGGCTAAAGCCCCGGTATGGGAAGAGGCTGCCCGGCTGCCTGCTTCGGAAGCGCCGGCTTTGATAGCCGCTATCCTGCAACCCTTCCTGATCAGGGAAGAAGCGTGCCTGAGCAGCAACTGAGGCTTGGAGATAGTCTCCATGTAAAGCAGTTTGGTACGGGCACTTTTCTCCGCATCGAACGTCTCGTCCATGTATTGGAGAATCTCCTCCACCCCCATCTGTGCACTGTTCCCAACGGAAAAAACACGCGAAAAAGTCAACCCGATCGGGATTCCGGCTTCCATGATAAAGCAGGCGGTAGCACCCGACCCGGAGATGAAATCACATCCTTTGGGATCAAGAACCGGAATGGGTTTTGTAAATACACCCGCGTAAGCCGGAGTCAGCACGCCAATGCAATTCGGGCCGACCAATGCCCCATCCACACTGTTTACAATGGCCACCAGCTTCTCTTCCAGGAGTTTTCCTGCAGGACTCTCTTCGCTGAAACCGGCCGAAAGAACAATAAAGGCACGTGTATTCTTTTCACGGGCAAGCAACTCAACCGTCTCCGGAATAAATTTAGCCGCAATGGCAATGATGGCAAGATCCACTTCAGGAAGCCCGGAAGGATCCCTGAAACTGGTAATACCCTGAACTTCATCCTCTTTAAGGTTCGTAACATAAAGATCCCCATGATACCCTGTTTCAATCAGGTTACGGAGTACCGCCCCGCCAGGCTTTTGGGTGTCATTTGAACCTCCGACAACCACAATGCTGCGGGGATTCAAAAGTTGTTCGTTAATCATAAACAGAGAGATTAGTTAGCGAAAATACGAACTTTCCCTACCTTTGCAAAAAGGAAATTCATGCGCAACCGGTTTATCGGATTGTTGGTCAAACTGAAACTATTCTCCCCCATTTTACTAGGAATTATTGTCGCTGTCTCCCTGCTGATGTGGATCAGTATTCGCATGTCGAAACGTGAAATTCAGCGTATCATTGAAAATGACCTAC
>JAFGNY010000147.1 GCA_016926765.1 Bacteroidales bacterium
AATACCACTCCGGGTTGCCAGTAGACGTCAACCTTTTTATCCTTCCGGTACATCAGGACCCTTAGGCCCTGACCGGGAATGCTGTTGTCGAACAGCTGAGGCTCTATTGCCTCATATTCGGGGTCATCCTTGATGGTGGCCACCAATAACCGCTTAAGGGGTTCCCGGCTTAGTCTCAGCGGAAAAAGAAAAAGACCGTTTGATGATTCAACAGACTCGGTTGTTTTCATTCCTGAAAAATGATAAACCAGATCACGGTTCCTTGATCAACACACTGCCTTACTGGCAAAGGGCGAAGGTACAAATTTTCTTTCAGATTATCCTGTCAAACTGATGCGGGAGGAAGAAATGCCAAAATAGGGATAAACAGGGATAGCTGTAACGCCTGCAGCCTTCTCAGATTCTCTGCCGCCTCCGGTAGGGCTTTATGCACAAATGCCACCATTTCGCAGGTTCCCATATTGCCTGACATTTTTTCTTCTTTCCCATCTTCAAATATCAGATCATTATCAGTAAGGAACGCAAATTTCTGTTTGAGTTTCCCTTTTTGCTCATTCCAGTTTCCTTTGTATGACAAATTTGATCCACTTCCGCGACGCCTCCACCGGCTACTGCGCCGGAAAGGCCGGCACCATTCTTGGCACCCACGACATCGGCTTGGGCATCACCGGGCCGGCACCGGGGCCGGAAAGGTCGTGGTGATCGGTGACCGGTGATCAGTTTATCCGGCAGCGTAAACGAAAAGAGGTTCCGTGATCTCTCCGGAGCTCCATCTTCCCTTCCAGCTGCTCGGTGAGGATCCTGATGATGAAAAATCCCATAGTGATGGCCGATTCCAGAGAAACGGACCCCGGAATCCCCACGCCGTTATCGGAGATCTCCAGCTCGCAGGTATCCTCCCGGGAATGGCACAGGCAAATCCGTATCGTTCCGTATTTCCCGGCAGGAAAAGCATATTTGAAGGCGTTGGTGAGCAGTTCGTTGATAATCAGTCCGATCGGTAGGGCTTTTTCGATGCTGATATTCACGGGTTCGATTTCGTAATCGATTGTGAGGCGGGAAGAGCTGAAGGTGGAGAGGATGTTGTTCGCCAATGACGTGATGTAGTCGGCCAGAGGGATCCGGTCGAGGTTCTCGGAGTTGTATAGGTGTTCGTGAATGAGGGCAATGGATCGGATTCTCAGTTGAATGTCTCTGATGATGGGAGTCAGCTCGGGATTCTTGCTGGCATTCAGTTCAAAATTCAGCAGGCTGTTGACGATGGCCAGGTTGTTTTTCACGCGGTGGTGGATTTCCCGCAGCAGAACTTCCTTGGTTTTAATGTTTCGCTTTTTCTCTGTGATATCGCGGACAATGGCCCACATCCCTTCTTCTTGTCCTGTTTCATTCCGGATCAGAAAGGTGCGCAGCTCCACCGGGAATACACTGCCATCATTTCTCCGGTACTCCTTTTCATAAACAACGGAGTGCCCATCAGGCAGGATCTGCGACTCCACGATCGATTTCTCAACGGGATGCCACCATTCCGGAGTTAGGTCATGGTATGTAAGCAAGAGAAGCTCATCGTTGGTGTACCCGACCATCTCACGGAAAGCCTGGTTCGTTTCGAGGATGTTTCCTGCCATATCGACCGATATGAACCCGTCGGTCATCCTTTCGAGCAGGTTTCTGTATTTAACGTCAGAGGTGGACATATGGGGAGCTTTTTCTTTGTATTTGAAGGTAAAAGTAAAGGTTTTCGTGGTTCGTTTTTCGTTTTTCGTGATCAGTGATGCATGATGAAGGTTTTCGTTTCAGGTTATAACCCTCCATCAGCCGGCTCTCCGGTCACGGTCGGCCTGGATGGCAGGTTCACAATGTCATCTGGTTTGATTACACCCTGAATCCAAACGATTACTGTTTGTCAAGTCCTGCACCGACCTCTTCCAGCAAGGCTTTGTACTCCCTGATAAGGCTTCTCCCTGCCTGTACCATGTTTCTGAAGAGGCTTTGGGTGAAAACGTTGCTGTGTAAACATTGTTGAAAAAAGAAACCTGAAAAAGGGCAAATTTGCACTCGATATCGGAGAGTACCCACAGACCATTGGGGCTATAACCAAGGGGCATCGCCGCATCAGCGACATTTCATGGCAAAAACATAAAAATGGATTATACCCGGTTCCCGATGGCGATCTACCTCAATGCCGAGGTTTCGGCGAAACGGTTTTCCGAATTTGAAACGATCCTCCGGTCGGATCTGTCAGAATTCACCGATCCAGTCCGCTGTCAAAATCCATTCTGACCTCATGCCGCGGCGGCTTCTGCCGGAAGCTGTTCAGTTTGTATGAGAGCCCGGCAATGATGACAGGCCCTTCATACCGGTACCAGTTTTCGGTGGTGAAGTTCTCCCCGGAGGTCGTATAGTGGTATAGTCCTGTGTTGAAGGTATTGTGCGTTCTAAGGGTCAGCACGAGCGACTTTTTCAGGAATTGCTGGCGGAAGATGAAATCGATGTAGTAAAACGCACTGACGCTTCCCTGGATGTCGGTGGTGGGGGCATAGCCGATAGCCAGCATAGTCAGATCGGTGAGCGGGGTAATGATAAAGGCTGTCTTGAGAATGCCCGAAACGTTGACGGAGTGTCCGTTCAGCGCCTCCCCGTTGGAGAGCGTCCCGTTCCAGGTCGCATAGTAAGCGCTTCCGCTGAGATCGAGCTTCAGCCATTTCCAGGGGGCATAGGTCACCTGGGCGTCGGTTCCGGCATCGAACTCATCCGACAGATTTTCATAGGTTTCATAGAAGAGGCCGCTTTTCTCCAGAACGACCTGATAAATGGCGTGTTTCGACATCCGGGCATAAGACTCTGCATGTACAGAAACATCGCTTCCCTGCCAGGAGTAACCGAATTCGAGGGAGTGGATCTTTTCGGGGCTGAGATCCGGATTCCCTTTCCGGAGCCAGAACCGGTCGCCGGCATAGAGCAGGGGGCAGAGCTGCCATTCGGTCGGACGGTTGATCCGGCGGCTGTAACTCAGACTGAAGGTATGGTTTCCGAGCTCCTTTGAGAGATGAACGGAGGGAAAGAGGTCGAAATAATCGTTCCGGGGATCCTCGGTTTGTGCCGGATAGGTGAGCCGTTGCAGTGTTTGTTCGGCGCGCAGGCCCATCTGGTATCCGATGCCGGCCAGTTGTCCCGACCAGATCGCATAAGCCGCCAGGACATCCCTATTGTACTGCATGTCCCCGCTCAGGGAGTCGTTCGTTACCCAGCCGGAATCGGGGATTTCGGCGGAATAGCGGTATTGGTAATGCGATCCCTGAAGGTCGGCCTGGAGTCCGGCCTCAAACTTTCTGTTCCGCGAAAGGGGAAGGATGTAGTCGGCTTTTCCGCGGAAATTGTTGCGGGAGGAGGCGTTATCGATTTGCTGCCTTAGGCCGCTTTCCAGCTCGGTATAGGTGTTGGGCGAGGTGTTCTCCAGCCAGGAGTCGAACAGGTCGATCGTAAGCGTGTGTCCCTCCCCGTGGAAAGTGTGGACATAGCAGAGATTTCCGCCCAAAAACCGGTTGTTCACGGTGTAATCCTCGCGGGTGGTGATTTCGGTGAGGGTGCCACGGTTGTTGAATTCGGTGGGGCCGGGAAGGGTATACCCGATGGTGGACTGAGCAGCGGTGTCGGCCTGGGCAGTAAACCAGCCGTCCATTCCCCGGAAGAAGGTCCAGGTTCCGGCCTGGATGTACCCCGACAGCGCATGTTTTCCAGCTATGGTGACCTCTGCGCCGAGCTTTCCCTGTCCCTCCTCCCGGTACAGTTGCCGGTCGTTGTGTAACTGTTCGGTAACTATACTGCCGGGATTGGTCACGATCCGGTCGCTCCAGCTGGTGGTATGCTGCCATTTGCTCGAATAGGAGGCGTCGAGAAAGGCGGAGACCGACCGCATGCGGGTATTCACTTTCAGATTTCCTGTATATTTATCGCCGTTGGCTGCGGTGGCACTGACGATTCCCGTGGTTCCCCGTTGTTGTTTTTTTTTGGTAATCACGTTAAGGATCCCGGTGATGCCGCTGGCGTCGTATTTCGCCGAAGGGTTGGTGATGATCTCGACTTTTTCGACGCTTTCGGCCGGAATGGTTTTCAGGGTTTCAGAGGCTTCTGTCAGGGAAGGTCTTCCGTCTATCAGCAGCAGAAACGCCGCACTTCCCCGGAGGGTCACGTTCCCTTCGGCGTCAACCTGTACCGATGGGGTGCTTTGCAGCGCATCGGCCAGCGATCCCCCGGCGGCGTTAGGCTGACGCCCGACGTTAACCACTTTCCGGTCGATGTCGTATTCGATGGCTTTCTGTTCGCCGGTAACGGTAACCTCTTTGAGCTGATCCCCGGAAGGTTCCAGCCGGATCTCACCCATTTCCGTTATTCCCCTTTCCGGGGAGGCTTCGATACCAGAGAATACCTGCTCCTGATATCCCATAAACCTGATTTTCGCCTGGAAGCGACCGGGTTGTTCCACCGGGAGGAAGAAGCTTCCGTCGCGGCCTGCGACAGTACCAGTGACCAGGGCCCCGGCGCTGTCATACAGCGCTACGGTGGCGTATTCCATGGCCGTTCCGGAGGTATGGCATATCACTTTCCCACTGATGCCCGGTTGCTGGGCGAAGGAAACAGAGTGCAAAAAAAACAGAAACAATGGCAGGAACAGGATGAAGCGCATGCGGGATGTGGGTTGGTGTACCCGGAAACAGAAGAGGGGATGGTGCGTGATCATGCTGCAAAGAAATCATCAGGGAACGAGTCTGCAAAAAAAAATCGATCATCCCTGTCCCTGGCTTGTCCATCCCCTATTTTCAGTGATAACCGGTAAACGGATCATTTCGTTGATCATAAGAGGGATTTCGTTGATCTCCTGTCCGGATATCACCACGATCGCTTATTTTTGCCGTATGACAACAATCCGGTACATCCGTTTTCTGGCTCCGGTGTTATTCTGGCTCTTTCAGGTCATCGTTTTTTTGATCCGGAATATCTATCAATTCAGTCAGGGAGCCGCTTCCAACGTGCTCCGTACGATGTACATGACATTTCCACTCGATTGCCTTACCTTTTGCCTCTTCTATTTTTATTTTGCGCCCCGTTTTTACAACAAACAAAAATGGAGGTGGAATTTGCTTCTGGTGGTCCTGTTTTTTGCCTTCAACAGCGGGCTTTGGGCAGGGTTGTACTACCTGCACGGCATCAGTCAGGAACAGGACATCTTTTTTTATTACCTGTCGAGTATGGGTCATAATCTGTTGTATGCGTTTTACGGTATTTTGTTCAGGATCGGGATCGACTGGTTTGAAAAACGCGACCGGCGGCGGGAGCTGGAGAAACAGCAGGTAAAAACGGAACTGGCCCTGCTGCAGTCGCAGATCAATCCCCATTTTCTCTTCAACATCCTCAACAACATCCACTCGTTTGCCCTACGGGATCCCGAAAAGACCTCCTTTGCGATCATCAGGCTGGCTGAAATCATGCGGTACATGTTGTATGAAGCCAGCGCCGAACAGGTTCCCGTAAGGAGGGAGATCAATTACATCTCCAGTTACCTGGATCTGCAGAAGCTCCGGTACAAGGATCCCGGATTTGTTCTTTTTGACATCCGGGGAGAACCCGATGGGATCCTGATCCCTCCCTTGCTGTTTATCCCCTTCATTGAAAACAGTTTTAAACACGGGCGGAAATCGGTGGATGACAAAATCCGGATCTCCATCACCCTGAACGCCGGCAAGATAGACTTTTATTGCCGGAATGCCAAACGCGAATTGAGTGATCAGGAGTTGACCATGAAAAAAGGGATTGGATTGATCAATATCAAACGTAGGCTGGAGTTGCTTTTCCCCGGATGCCATTCCCTGCAGATCCGTGACAATAACCAGGAATATAGTGTGGAATTAACGATTCAATTGCATGAAAATCAAGTGCATAGTCATTGATGATGAAGCTCCGGCCATTGATCAGATGACAGAATATATACAGCGAATTCCTTTTCTCGAATGCATCCAAACATTTGACAATGCGATTGATCCGGTCACCTTTTTGAAAAGCCATCCGGTAGACCTGGTATTTCTGGATATCGAGATGGAACGGTTTACCGGGATACAGTTTATCAGGACCCTCCGGTTGAAACCGAAGGTCATCCTTACCACGGCCTACGATTCCTATGCCCTTGAGGCATTTGATCTGGATGTGGCCGATTACCTGCTGAAACCCATTTCGTTTGAACGCTTCTTTCAGGCAGTTGAAAAGGTTTACCATCAGTTCCATGATCAGGCAGGGGTGTCCGCTCCTGTTGTCCCACTACCAACCCGGTCATATATGTTTGTGAAAACCGAGTACCGGTTCCAGCGGATCGATTTCTGCGATATTTTATTCATTGAAGGCATGAAAGAGTATCTGGGTATTCAAACACGCAGCGAACGGATCCTGGTTCTTCAAAGCTTTGCCGATATCCTTGCCATCTTGCCCCCCGATCTCTTTTTCCGGGTCCATAAATCCTATATTGTGGCCGTTGATAAAATTGACCGGATTGAGCGAAACAGGATCTCTATCGCATCCTATTCGATTCCCGTGAGCGAAACCTACAAGCAGGCATTTTTGCTTTTTTTATCCGGAAAAACCTCCTCATAGAATCACTTCACCCGATTTATCAACGTTTTCCCCATTCAGATCAACGAAAGGGATTTAATCCGATCAGCCTGTCATTCGCTGGTCTTGGCAGCAGGCTTCCAACCCTTGTCCAAAAAATTTGTAAAGAGGCATCCGTGGAGGTTTCTTTGCAGGATTAATCATCACTTAACAAATCTGAATCACCTATGAATACTGACTATTCCGTCTGCACCTTACCCATGGGGAGGTCTCTTGTTTTGTTTGCCATTACCGGTTTTCTGTGCGGGGTGTTTTGCTGCTTTTCCATCCAGCGTTTAAACGCGCAGGTGGTCGATACGGCCGTCATCGGAACGATCAAACGCATATCTGCTGAACATAAGCCGCACCGGCAGGTTGCCCGGTTCTGCCGCATCGCCGGATCGCGGCTGAATGGTTCCGACGGATATGCCCGGGTAAGTAGCTCCGTGATATCAGTTTTACAAAAATTTTCAATCTAAATAAACAAAAATGTTTGTTTGAAATTAATAATTGTTTCTTGTCTTTGTAAGAACAAAACAAATGCCGCATGGATTTTTTATCCTTCTCGCGATCACTTGACTCACATGGCCTTGAAATATTTACCTTAAATGATGCTGTAAAGCTGACCGGCCAGAAGAAAGAGGTTGTGATCAGTACGCTAAGCAGGTGGGTAAAACAGGGGAAGTTGTTTCGGTTAAAAAAACCATTTTATTCACTGAAAAGAATTGAAAATAAGTTCCTCTTACAAAAACTTTTTCCCGAAACCTACATTGGACTCCATTCAGCCCTCGAATACTATGGCAGCACCACACAGCGGT
>JAFGNY010000148.1 GCA_016926765.1 Bacteroidales bacterium
CCTGTTTCTCCTGATCTCCGATAATCCCGATCATGTGATCCCTACGATCCTCTCCCGCTGCCTTCCTGTGAGGATCCCCCGGATCTCTGAATCGCATCTCCGCATGAACCAGGAGGCCATGGAGGAAAACCAGGCTCATTTTACGCTCTTCCGAAACTGGATGCGGCTCTGCTTTTCGGGAAATATCATTGAACTCATCGCATTTGCTAACGAGACAGGTAAGATCGGCCGGGAGAAACAGAAAAGCCTTCTCCTCTATGGCCTCCGGATAGCCGGAACGGGATCCCTGGTGATCCATGGCGTCAGCGAGTTGCCCGGTGATCAAAACGAAGAGACCACATTCATCAGCCGTTTCTCGCCTTATCTCACCGATGAAAAACTTCCGGCATTTTACGATCTCCTCAATATAGCTATCTTCCATATCGAACGCAATGCCCATACACCAACCCTCTTCCTCGACCTTTCGCTGAAAATTACCGCATTGTTCAAAGGGTAAACTCCATGCTCGCTATCCATTTTTTTTCTACCTTTGTCTCCAATCTGCTTCCATGGAAGAAAACGAATCAAAACCGGTAAAATCTGCTGTCAACCCCTTTCTGAGCCGGGGTTTCTGTGAACCTCCTCAGCCAGGACAAAAGAATGACCGGATCTTCAGACATAGCTGCAGCAAACTGGATACCTTCGACTGGCTTGGAAAGGTTCCCATCCCTTCAGGACATATTCCCATTGATGTGGTAGAGGTGCGGTTTAAGAACAGCCGGAAGGATTTTTACCGCTTCACCCCCGACATCACCCTCCAAACCGGAGATATCGTGGCCGTGGAAGCCTCCCCCGGTCATGATATCGGGATTGTCTCCCTGGCAGGCGACCTGGTCAGATTTCAGCTCAAAGCCAGAGGAATCGATCCGGCTTCCGACGAGATCAGAAAAATCTACCGGAAAGCACGGCTTACCGACGTGGAAAAGTGGATCTCAGCAGTGGAACTGGAACGTATCAGTATGTTTAAGTCCCGTGAAATCGCCGAACGGCTTGGCCTCTCCATGAAGATCAACGATGTTGAATACCAGGGAGATCAGACGAAAGCCATCTTCTACTACACCGCCGACGACCGGGTCGACTTCCGCGAGCTGATTAAAGTACTTGCCGATGAGTTCAAGGTACGGATTGAGATGCGCCAGATCGGAGCACGCCAGGAAGCAAGCCGGCTGGGGGGGATCGGTTCCTGCGGGAGAGAACTTTGCTGTGCCACCTGGATAAACCAGTTTCACTCGGTCACCACCCAGGCCGCCCGTGTCCAGCAGCTTTCACTGAATCCCCAAAAACTGGCAGGACAATGCGGGAAACTAAAATGTTGTCTGAATTATGAATACGAGATCTACCTGGATGCCCTGAAGGATTTTCCCAGTACCGAAACCGTACTGAAGACCAAAAAGGGGGATGCGCTCCATCAAAAGACAGATATCTTTAAGAAACTGATGTGGTACTCTTACACCAACGACCCGCATAACCAGATGGCCATCCCGGTCGATAATGTGATCCGTATCATCGAGCAGAATGCAAACGGGAAGTTACCGCCGAAACTGGAAGATTTCTCTAATATCACTGAGCAAAAATCCACTTTCGACAACGGGAACATCCAGGATGAAATGAGTTATTTAGACCATTCATGAGCCCGGCAGGATGATCCTAACACTGATAAGAACGATCCATCGAACCGAATCCATGATCCTGACAGGGTTCCTTTTCCTGCTGCTTACGGCATGCAATGACAACCGGGTCTTTGAAGAGAGTAAAAAAATTGACCAGGGAAAATGGCGTTCCGATAACATCCTCGACTTTTCCCCCATTCTATCTGATACTCTTTGCGGATATACAATCTATATCGACGTACGGAATGACATCACCTACTCCTATAGCAACCTGTATCTCTTCATGAAGACACTCTTTCCTGATGGCCGGATTGCCCGGGATACCATCGAATGCATGCTGGCAGGATACGATGGGAAGTGGCTTGGATCGGGCAGCGGAAACGTGCGGTTCAACCGATTCCTGTTTCAGAAAGGGATTCGTTTCCCCATCTCAGGAGAATACCGGTTTGAACTGGAACAGGCAATGCGTGTGGAGGAACTGGATGGGATCCTGGATGTCGGCATCCGGATTGACAGAGACAACTAACAGATCATTCATAACGAATGGCACCGGAAAAAAAACATAAAGTACCCCCAAAAAAGAGCAGGCGCTTTATCTGGGGTTTCTGGATCACCTATTTCCTGGTTCTGACAGGGATTATCCTGCTGTTTATCCTGATCGGTTACGGCCTCTTCGGGAAGATCCCCAGTTTCCAGGAGCTGGAAAACCCGGAGAGCAACCAGGCAACGGAGATTTTTTCGGCCGACGGGAAGCTTCTTGGCAAGTATTATGTTGAAAACCGCTCCAACATTCACTACCAGGATCTCTCACCCAATATCGTAAATGCCCTGATCGCTACTGAAGATGCACGGTTTGAAAAACACTCCGGTGTCGACCTGAAAGCTACATTGCGAATGGCTTATGGCATTCTGACCGGAACCGATAAAGGAGGTGGCAGTACCATCACCCAGCAGTTAGCCAAAAACCTCTTCCCTCGGAAACCCAGGTATACCAAGCTGGAGCTTGCCGTTATGAAACTCAAGGAGTGGGTGACTGCTGTAAAACTGGAACGCAATTACTCGAAACAGGAGATCCTGGCAATGTACCTGAACACGGTGGATTTCGGAAGTATGTCGTTTGGGATCAAGTCGGCAGCCAAGACCTATTTCAACAAAACCCCAGACCAGCTCAATCCCGATGAGGCTGCCCTGCTGGTCGGCATCCTGAAAGCTCCAACCTTTTTCAGTCCGGTCCGTAATCCCGACCGTGCCTGGTTTCGCCGGAACATCGTGCTGAAACAGATGGAAAAATACGGGTATATCTCCCTTCTGGAGTACGACTCGTTAAGCCACTTGCCGATTGACATGTCAAGCTACAGGATCCAGGACCACACTTCCGGACTGGCAACGTACTTCAGGGAATACCTGCGAATGTATCTGACCGACTGGTGTAACAGCCATTCGAAAGAGGATGGGACCCCTTACAATCTTTACCGTGACGGACTGAAGATCTACACAACCATCAACACACTCCTTCAGACTTATGCCGAAGAGGCTGTGAGGGAATACCTGGGAAAAGAGCTCCAACCCTCCTTCTTCAGCCACTGGAAAGGGTATAAGAACGCTCCTTTTGTCTTCCAGAAAAATGAACGGCAGGAGATCCAGAAGCTGATGACTTCGGCCATGCGACGTACCGACCGCTACTACCGGCTGAAAAAAGATGGATACTCGGAAGA
>JAFGNY010000149.1 GCA_016926765.1 Bacteroidales bacterium
AGTATGCCCTCTCTACCAGTATTAAGAAAATGACAATCAAAGACAAACCAACAATCGGGTTGGTCCAGGGGAATGGCGAACCCTCCCCGGGGGCGATGTTCGAGGCGGTTCAGGCGCTATCGGTACTGAACAACGTAGAATCGGTCAACATCAGCGATTCAGTGATGAACCTTGGCAGATTCAGGGTGATGATGCTGGTGGGCCCCACCAACTCGATCCCTTCGGTGGCATTCCAGAACCTCGACAGGTACCTGGCTTACGGAGGGAACCTCTATATTGCCATAGACCGTGTGGATGGAAACTTCCAAACCGCCATGGGCAGCGAAGTATCTACCGGCCTGGAGAGATGGCTGGAGACAAAAGGAGTACGGATCAATCCCGATTTTATCATCGACCAGCAGTGCGGGAGTGTGATGGTTCAGCAACAGCAGGGAATGATGAGTTTCCAGACGCAGATGAACTTTCCCTATCTTCCCATGATCAACAAATTTGCCTCCCATCCGGCAGTGAAAGGGCTGACCTCCATCGTCATGCCGTTTGCCAGTTCCATCGATTATACGGGAACAAATCCGGGAATAACCTATTCCTCTCTTGCGACGACATCAGAGAGGGCCGGAACGGAGCGCCCGCCAGTCTATTTTAATATCAACCGTCAGTGGCAGCAAACAGATTTTCCCAGGTCGAACCTGACCGTTGCCTGTTTGCTGACCGGCAAGATCTCAGGGGAAGCAGAATCAAAGATATTCATTATCTCGGATGCCGGTTTTCCGTTGAATGGAGAGGGGAATCAACGGCATGAGATCCAGCAGGACAATGTGAACCTGCTTGTGAACGGGGTGGAATGGCTTGGCGACGATACCGGCCTGATCGGTCTCCGCACCAAGGAGATCACCTCCCGTCCGCTTGACCAGCTAAAAGACGGCACAAGAGCGTGGCTGAAATACCTGAATTTCCTGTTGCCTCTCATCCTGATCATTATTTACGGCGTTGCCCGTTGGCAGTACCGGAACCGGCTCAGGACCAAACGGATGAATGAAAATTATTTCTAACCATCAATTGCAGGAGGAGTAGAAATGCCGAACAGAATGAATAATAAGATCCTGATATCCATATTGCTTTCCTTAGCAGTTATCGTGGCAGCGGTCTGGATTTATGACAGCCGGAAAGGGGAGCGCAGTTTCCGGAGTGAACTCGTTGAAATCGACCCTGGCAACGTAACTGCCATCTCCATTTACCCTTCGGGGGCATCGGCTCAGGAGATCAGGCTGGAAAAAGTGGGAGATACCTGGAACGTGGTTCAAGGGGAGAAAACCTATCCTGCAGATACTGCTTATATTTCGAGGATCATCCACTCCTTCATGGAGGCAAAACCTGAACGGGTAGCCGGGATGGATAAAAACAGCTGGGGGGAATTCATGGTGACCGATACCTCCGGAACCCGTGTCGTTATTGAAGAGGATGGAGATGTTGCCGCCGATCTCCGGGTGGGGAGGGTCTCTTTCTCTCAATCTCAGCAGAATCAGATGTACGGGCGAAACCAGAACCCGGATATCAAATCGCATGTTCGGGTGGCCGGAGATGACAAGGTGTACCTGGTGAACGGATTTCTTTCCCTGCTCTTTCAGAATCATCCTTCGGCATACAGAAACAAAGTCATCTGCCGGTTTGACGAGAACCAGCCGGTTCGCTTTACCTTCACCTATCCGGGCGACAGCTCCTTTGTCCTGGCCAAAACAAGTACGGGATGGATGGTGGATGAACTTCCGGCGGATTCGCTGGAGGTGATCTCCTTTCTGAGATCCGTGGCGAAATCATCGGGCAACGACTTTGCTCCGGATGAGGTGATCCATGGTCTCTCTTTTACTGACAGGGTGAAAATTGAGGGGGACAACACGGAAGTGATTGATATCGAAGGGATTAAAGCGGATACGTCGAACCTTTTTTATGTGAGATCCTCTGCCAACCCGGAAGCTGTATTCAAGTTCACAAATCCCACCCTCTATCACAGAATTTTTACCAGCAAAGGGAAATTCCACTAACAGGTTACCCCGGATTTCTATTTTTCTGTTAGCGCAATTCGAACTGCTTCCAGAAAATAAATTTACCCTGCCGGTTATTTCGCATAATATTCCATGCCCCCGAAAGAAATTGGCCACCGGATTTTACCAGCAGATCATCGAATCCGTCGCCATCGAAATCATCCGATAAGATGATATAATCGCCTTGGAACGATAAACCGGCAAAGAACGGTCCTTCAAACGCAAAATCGTGCGTGTTGTGAAAGATCTCAGTATTTTCACGAAGGTATAATTTAAGATACTTGACACAAATATCCATGTAATGGTCGTTGTTGAAATCTCCGGTAAGGATCACGCCGCCACTACGTTCAAAATCGGGCAGGACCAGTTTGCTGAAAGAGGTATCGAGATTGACCACGGTCAGTTTAAAAACTCCCTTTTCGGGTTCAGACAGCCATAGTAAATCATCACGCCCGTCCCCATCCGAGTCGCCAGAAAGGATCGCCAGGGATTCTCCATTTCCGGGGATGGTCAGATTCGAGAAAATCCCGGGATCTTCACGGAAACGGAAATCTCCTTCATTCATAAGGAAATGTGTCTCTAATCCCATGTTCAGGTTGAAGTGATACAAACAGAGATCATCCAGACTGTCACCGTTAAAATCGCCGGATAGCATCCTGAAATCGCCACGATAATTTGATTCATCCCCGGCAATAACTGCTGGGTGTTGCCTGCTGAAATGACTGCTGTCATGGTTTGGGTAGATCATCCATTTCCCTTTGTTCCTGCCGCTGATAAACTGAACCAGGAGATCGGCATAGGGATCTTTATCGAATTTTCCGGGAGTAGACCTGATCAGGTCAAACGAGAGTTGGATATAAACTGTTCCTTTCTTTTCGATGCCAGGTTCAGGGAGTTCAATCTGGATGGCCGACTGGTGGTTAAATTCCTCGACAAACTGAGAAAACGTTGATCCGGGAACAGCGAGAATCAGATAATCGTAGTAGCCGGTGAGTGTATTGTTTTCGCTCTTTTCAATGGAAGCGCCTGTTTCTGAAATCAGATGTTTTATCCGTGCATCGATTGTCTGGAAATCAGCCAGCGGGGCAGACCCTTTCCCCTTTTTCTCTATTTTCGGTATATAACTCACTTCAATAGCGTTGTCCCAGGGGTTGTTCACCGGTTTGAACAGGATAAACACGATGAGCAGGATCGCAGCAACCGAACTGACGGCCAAACCGGCTTTCCACACAAAGTGTCTCCGGTTTGCCAATCTTTTTTTAGCTTCAAGAGATTGCATGACTCTCGATTCAAAATCTACTGGAACTTCAGGTGTTTCAGCCGTAGCCGCATACGATCTGTATTGTCTCAGATTCTCAGCTAACTTCCTGCACTCCGGGCACTGCTGAAGATGATTTTCCAACTCCTTCCTGATGGCTGGAGATACCTCATCGGGATAGAGCGGGAGATAGTTTTCTGTTTCCTTGCAGTTCATGGTTCGAGATACTCTTTCATTTTTTTTGCAACAGCGAGCCTACCCCTGGAAAGTGTTGATTTGACGGTTCCCATATTCATCTTCATGATGCCTGCAATCTCTTCATACGATTTTCCCTGGAAGTCCTTCATGATCACGACGGATCGCTGCTGATACCGGAGTCGTGCTATGATCCCCTGGATGACCTGTCCCAGCTCTTTGTTCAACAACTTCTGCTCTGGATCTCCCGAGTGATCAGGAAAATCAGCAAACCGGGGGCTATCTTCTTTTTCAGCCGGAGGAAATGTGGCCATTTCATTCATTCGTTTATTCCGGGTCCATCGGGAATAGTTTGAACAGGTATTCACCATGATGCTGTAAAGCCAGGTGGAGAATTTGGCTTCCCCCCTGAAAGACCCTATTTTGTTAAACACTTTGATAAACACATCCTGGGCAATATCTTCGGCATCCTGCCTGTTTCCGGTATATCTGTAACAGAAGCTAAACACGGTTCCCTGGTATTTATTCACCAGCTGTGAGAAAGCTGTCCTATCACCGTGCTCCCTGATGTTACGGACCAGGATTTCATCAATATCTTTGGTAGTTGAAGTGGATATAACCATCAGAACTTCAAAGGTATTCCTTTTTGCGTTATCGATCGATGAAATTAGTTGGCCTCCACAAGCAATTCCGGATTGGCGATCCAGGCGGCAAAATAAGGCTGTCCTGACGTTTTCTCCCGCATCATGATGAGAAAAGGATGGTTGATGATCAGCGTTCTGGGACCCGGACCTTTTTTCAGCACGATAGTAGCTTCACTATCGGCAAAAGCGCCACTTTCGTTCAGTTCAAACCCAATCGATTGGGTGGCCTCAGCAAAAAAGTATCTCTCAAAATTCGGATTGGCAAGGTGAACCCCATATAATTCTTCATATTTTTTATCAGCATGAATCACAACTTTTGGGATCACGAGACGGTCGTTATCAGCCAGTGTTGTTGGCTCTGAGCTTTTTATCCTCTCCGTAACACCCTCGATCGTCTCTATGAGTGTGCCGGCCGGTTTGCATTGAGCAATGATGATTTCATCATCTTCTCCAGGGTTGCTGATGCTGAGAATAAAATCTTCCGCGCTTTTAGGATCGATCACCCTGACAAGCTCTCTGATCCCCTGATGCTGTTCACTGTTTCCGGTCGACCAGATGCCAAAACAGGCGATGTCGGAGGTCGTTTCACCACTATAGAACGGGAAAGGCTGACTGAAGGTCTCAAATTTGGTATTGAATTGAACGTTTATCTGGAAGAATGAATAGCAGATGATGGTATAGGGATCTTCGGTGTATTGCGAGAGGTCGATTGTTTTATTGAATTTGTGTTTGATTTCTTCTGAAATATTCCTGTCGATCCCGGCTTTGACAAACCCTGCCAGGTTTACGGAATTTTCCGGATTAATGGGGGAAGGATCCGAGTTATTCAGGTAATCCACCAACGGCAGGTCTTTCTTCACTCTGACCTGGCTTTTCAGAATATCATTCTCAAGCATCTTCCAGGCAAGCTGGAACGATGAGCTGAAAATAATGTTTTGTGTTTCTGTGAGCGGCACTTCCTGATAAGGAGTAACCAGACTGTTCCTGTACTCCTGGGCATGGATAGGGTAATACATCAGGAGTACAGGAATGGTGATCAGAAGAAAGAGGCGTTTTTTCATTTTTCCCTTTTTTATCATTGGTTGTTTCCTTTAGGACACCGGTTTTTCACCAATGTTCCATCTGAAGGGAAAATTTTACCTGATTTGCTGGTCAGCCTACATTTATTGTACCATCCAAATCTCTTTGACAAATTTCCGGGTGGATGGAATCGTCATTTCCCGTTCACCGCTCGTTTTTGTTTCAGTAGCTGCCTTACCATCTGATCGTATTTTTACCAGCACACCCTGCTTGTAATCGAAATAATAGCTGTCAGTTCCTGAAATTTCTCCCGTTGTCTTCATGATCATACCATGCGAATTTCCTTCTCCCAGAACAACCCCGGAAAATGGAACAGTCACTTTAATACAATCCCGTCCATCTATGGTTTCATATCCTTCCAGGGTAGCTGTGCAGTTGACATAAAGATGCAGCCAGTTCCCTCCTGATTCTTCCCTGATCGTATCGGAATAACTCCAGGAATCGCCTGGTTTAACCGGTGTGCGTGGCAGATCGGGGAAGAAGGACTGGTATTCGGGAGCCAGGTTGCGGGTTTCTCCTCCCAGGTTGAAGGTGATCGCTGCAGCCTGGGCAAAATCCGATTCTTTCCCCCAGGAGGTCAGCTTGATGGCAAAGTGCTGTCCAATCACATTTTCCATGTCGGGTGTTAAATCCTGCCCGGGGATTTTCAGGAAGATGTACATGGTATCGACACTAATATCCAGTGTCATGGGCTGCGCATCCGGATTCTCCGTTTTGATGGAGTATTCCTGGTAGCTTGTCAGGGTAACTTCGAGTTTCTGACCCATCATCTCCATCTTTTGTGAGGCGTCCCCCGTTGAAACATACCTGAGTGTTTTTGATTCAGGCATCCGGTAACTCAGGTTCAATCCATTTTTTTTATCACCCCAGATGTTTTTCTTTGGGGCACATCCGGCGAGGATGAAGATTGTTGCCAGCATCATCCCTAAAGGGACTAACAGTTTTAATGTTTCTTTTGTTTTCATGATTTTCCTTGTTTAATCATTAGTTGTGATATTTTCTGTTTCAATTATGTTGAATTCGATCAGGGCATCAACAATGTCGAGTATCTCCGACAGGTTCGATGGATCAACCCCTGCTTTCTCTATGATTTCCCTGACGGAAAGAAACGCGGCGCTGGGGAAGGGGAGATGAAAGAGAAACTGTCCCTGCGGGATCGTCAGGTTGATACGCCGTTCATTCCGTTCCCGTCCCTGCCCGATCCAGATCACTACGTTACTGATATACTGGTTATTTCGGGAGGTCGTAAACCGCGCTCCGGCATTTTTCCGCTCCCTTATTTTCAGCTTTGTCCTGTCATGGGCCGTTTCCTTCGGGAACAAAGGGGCAAGATCAATTTCCATAGAGATTTTTTTTGTCTTCAGGGTGTAACGGTAATAGGGACGCTTCTTCTCGTAGACCTCCTCCTTCTCCAGGAATCCGAGGTCACTCATGGCTTCCAGGAAGTCCTGAACCGTTTTGATATGCAGTTCCAGGCGTGATGCAGCTTCCGAGGCGGAGATGCTTTTATAGGTAGCCAGCAGCCGGAAGAGATCTTCGGCGTAATCCTTTGAGATGTATGAACCAAGTATGGCAGCTTGTTTGAAGTTCATGTAGTTGGTGAATTCTTAGGAATAAATGTTCAACGTAAGAACGTCCAGTCTGTTTTTAATTTTTTCATGACATCCTCTTTTATCGGGTCATTGATGGGAAACACTTTTTAAATCCTCCAGGATAGTTTCTTTTTTGCCTTCCCTGAAAGCCTGATAGAACCTGATAAACATCACTCCAAGATGGTGGCAAAGCTGGTCAAA
>JAFGNY010000019.1 GCA_016926765.1 Bacteroidales bacterium
CATCGGGAAAAATAAGACGCGACTCAGCGAAATCGAATCGCTGAAAGGCTTCCCAGGCCTGATCGATACCAAACGTTCCTGAAACGGAAGCAGTATATACCTGATGGGCCGCCACTCCACTGGCGAAACACAACGCTGCCTTCATCTCAGAAGTGACCTGGAGTTGCTCCTGGTAGGCATTTTCCAGGGAGTCCAGCCAGATATTCAGGGAATCCCACGAGGGAAACCCCCTCGCTTCATGATCGTCATCGATCCAGTATTTGTTCCCCGAACCATAACTGTGGTAATAATCGTCATTGTCGTCGAAGGCAGTTTCGTTCAGTGTGCCGTGGTAGTTGACAATCTGTCCCATGGCAATAGCCGGACAGCCGGCGATACTCCGTTGCCCTGCGTTCAGATCCATCGGGCACATCCAGTTGTATGGGGCCGATTGTGTCCAGTTGGTCTCGATCCATCCGCCGGTGGTAGTGCTCCCTTCTGGAGGCCATTGCTGGAATGAATCCAGCGGGAGTTCGCCAGAGAGAAATTGATTCCACTCAAGCAAGATTGCCCGCTTATGGGAGGCCGGAAGTCGTCCGGCCTGATGGATCCTGTTTATCAGGTCGCGGGAAAAGATTGCTTGGATCGTTCTCCACTCATGATCGGGAAGATTAAAATCTGAGGTAAACGAATACGCATAAATGGGACGGACCAGATCAGAGACAGAGGTAATGATAAATCCCGTTGGGGCAAACCGGAAGAGATACCCTACCGGCCGGTTCTCATCAGAAACCAACCCATCTGTTCCGCGCAGAATTGCTTCCGGCTGATGAAGTTTCATCAGATGCTGAGAGGCACGGGTAAGATCTGCAAATGTGGCGTCCTGGCTTCTGGCAAATACACAGAGGGAGACCCACAACAGAATGACGACAAATTTTTTCATATCAATTTTTTTAGCATCTGACAAAGATACATTTTCATTTTTCCATTTGAGAGAAAAATAGGTAACTTGCCTCATCCAATTTAAAAAATATGAAGGAGGAGATTATAGAGTATGCCCGGAAAAATACTACTCCTGTTTCAGAGATCCTCTATCAACTGACACGTGAAACGCATCTTACGCAGGTATCCCCTCAGATGCTTGCCGGAACCATCCAGGGAGCAATGCTACAGATGATCAGCCGGATGATCCGGCCTAACCGAATTCTCGAGATAGGAACGTTTACAGGCTATTCGGCTATCTGCCTGGCAGCAGGGCTTACCCCACCCCCTGACCTCCTTCCCGGGAAGGGGAGGGACAGGGGAGGGGTCCTCCATACAATTGAGATCAATCCTGAACTCGAATCCATTATCCGGAAGTACCTGCATGAAGCCTCCCTGACCGATGCAGTTGTGCTTCACATCGGGGATGCGATGAAAATCATTCCCACACTCGATGATACATGGGATCTGGTTTACCTTGATGCCGATAAGCCCCGCTATCCTGACTATTACAACCTGTTGTTCCCCCGCATCAGGCCAGGCGGATTTATCCTGGCCGATAATGTGTTATGGGATGGGAAAGTTCTGGACCCGCCGGAGAAATGGGATAAGGATACCCGGGGAATTACGGCATTTAACCAGCTTGTTCAACTGGATACGCGGGTAGAGAACCTGTTGTTACCGGTCAGGGACGGACTGATGATCATCAGAAAAATATAGTAAAACATGATTGAATCACTCGACCTCCCACTCCTTCAGTGGATTCAGTCACACCGGATCGAATCTCTGGACGGGATGCTCCGGTTCTTTTCTTCTGCAACAACATTCATCAGTATCGGGATGATTCTGGTGATAGGGCTTCTGTCAAGGTTCAGCAGAGCAGGGGTGAAAAAAATGTTCCAGGTCAGCATTGCGCTCTTTATCGCTGCTCTGATCACCTTCTCCGTGAAGTCACTTGTGAACCGTGTACGTCCTTTCAGGGAGTATCATACCATCCAGAAATTATCACAGGGAGGGGGTGCGTCATTTCCTTCCGGACATACGCTGGAAGCCTTTGCTGTTGCGACATCCGTTGCGTTATTGTTTCGAAAAAAGAGGATACAGATCCCGGTGTTTTGCTGGGCAATCCTGGTTGCCTATTCACGTATGGCACTGGGAGTTCATTACCCGAGTGATGTGCTGGGAGGCCTCGTGATCGGGATCATCCTGGCTATAGGAATTGATTATGGATTCAGAAGATGGGTCAATCCACCTTGAATTCAAACTTGATTCCCGCAAGTTCTTCATTGGCTTTAACAATCTTCTTTTTAAGTTCCTCTTTATAGTTCACCATCTTGTGATGAATGGTCTCGTCAGAGAGTGCAAGCATCTCCACTGCCAGGATCGCCGCATTCTGGGCTCCGTTGATCCCTACTGTTGCCACCGGAATGCCCGGAGGCATCTGGACAATAGCCAACAGGGCATCCAGTCCGTCGAGAGAGGCTTTGATAGGAACACCAATCACCGGAAGGGTGGTCATGGAAGCGATCACGCCGGGAAGATGGGCTGCCATTCCGGCAGCAGCAATAATGACTTTGATACCACGGGCGCAGGCACCCTTGGAAAACGATTCTACCTTCTCGGGAGTGCGGTGAGCCGAAAGGGCATTCATCTCAAAAGGAACCTGCATATCGTTCAGGAATTTGGCGGCAGACTCCATCACCGGAAGGTCGGAGGTACTGCCCATGATGATGCTTACGATGGGTTTCATGAAGAACAATTTTCAGTTTAGGTACACGAAATTAAGATTTTATTCTTTATTTTGTGTCAGTTGCAGAACAAACAGTTGATGGAATTTGAAGAAGTCAAAGACAAAGTATTCCGGAGATTTATCTCCCGAAATCAGATAGATCAGGTAGTTCAGGGAATTGCTGATCAGATTAATTCAGACTATCAAGGAAAGAATCCCCTGTTTCTTGGCGTGTTGAACGGGGCTTTTATTTTTGCTGCGGATCTGATCAGAGCCGTGATGATCCCCTGCCAGATCTCGTTTGTAAAATATGCCTCCTATGTTGGTACGACTTCAACCACTGAGGTGAAAGAGCTGATCGGATTAAACGAAGAACTCAACGGACGTCACGTGATTGTCGTTGAAGATATTGTCGACTCAGGAATTACGATGGATCATCTGCTGAAGGAACTCAAAAACTATACACCCGCTTCCGTGAAACTGGCGTGCCTGTTCCTGAAACCGGAAGCATTCGTAAAATCATTTCGAATTGATTACCTTGGAATGGAGATCCCGAATGCCTTTGTGGTAGGATATGGATTGGACTACGATGGCTATGGCAGGAATTTAACAGAGATCTTTAAACTTGAAAATTAACAAAACAAACCTTTTATGCTGAACTTGATTTTTTTTGGTCCCCCCGGAGTTGGAAAAGGGACCCAGGCCGCACGAGTGGCGAAGTATTACGACCTGGTCCATGTCTCCACCGGGGACATTCTTCGGGAAGAGATCAAACTGGAAACAGAACTTGGCTTGAAGGTAAAAGATATCATTGCAAGCGGAGAACTGGTCCCCGATGAGTTTCTTATTGAAGTTCTGGAAAACACTTGTTCTAAACACCCGGGGGCCAAAGGATTTGTTTTTGATGGGTTCCCGCGTACTCTGAGGCAAGCGGAAGCATTAGACGAACTGATGAAAAGACAGGATTGCAAGATAGCCAAGGTGATCTCTCTTGAAGTTCCGGAAGATGAACTGCTCCGCAGGCTTGTCAACAGGGCAATTGAACAGGGGAGGACTGATGACACGGCTGAGGTGATCAAGAACCGACTGATCGTTTATCAGAAACACACAAAACCACTGATTGATTATTATAAGCGGAAGAATATTTTTATCGAAGTGCCTGGTGTGGGCACGATTGGGAGCATCTTCGCCTCTCTTTGCAAGGTGATAGAGAACCACTAAGGATTCACCTGTTTTCAAATTGACGCTTCACGGAAATCTACCTATGACGGAATCCAATTTTGTAGATTATGTAAAGATTTTCTGTGCTTCCGGAAACGGAGGAGCCGGTTCAGCTCATTTTCTCCGTACGAGAGGGAATCCGCATGGTGGTCCCGACGGCGGAGATGGCGGAAAAGGCGGAGATATCATCCTGAAGGGGAAGCAACAGTTCTGGACGCTTCTTCATCTGAAATTTACTAAACACCTTAAGGCTGGCCATGGCGGCCATGGTTCGCGAAACCTCAGGACCGGTGCAAACGGAAAAAATATAATCATAGAAGTACCGCTTGGAACGGTTGCACGGAATGCGGAAACCAATGAGTTTCTTTGTGAAGTGACTGAAGATGAAGAGACCGTAATATTGGTACCGGGAGGAAAAGGAGGATTAGGGAACGACCACTTCAAGTCGGCAACAAACCAGGCACCCAAGTATGCACAACCAGGTGAACCAGGTCGGGAGGGATGGTTCATCCTTGAACTAAAACTCTTGGCCGATGTTGGACTGGTTGGATTCCCAAACGCGGGGAAATCTACCCTTCTCTCGGTCATCTCTGCCGCGAAACCACAAATAGCCGATTATCCCTTCACGACACTTGTCCCGAATCTGGGAATTGTGAGTTATCATGACAACCGCTCTTTTGTTATGGCCGATATTCCCGGAATCATTGAAGGGGCTCATGAAGGGAAAGGGATCGGATTAAGGTTCCTCCGGCATATCGAGAGAAATTCGGTCCTTTTGTTAATGATCCCTGTCGATTGCAACGATATCAGGAAAGAGTACAGGATTTTATTAAATGAACTTCGTCTCTATAATCCTGAGTTGCTCGACAAACCCCGGTTACTTGCTTTAACGAAAGCCGACCTTGCCGACGAAGAGATCATTTGTGAACTGAAGAAAGAAATACCTGACCTGCCCTATGTTTTTATCTCTTCGCATAAAAAAACCGGACTGGAGAAGTTGAAAAGCCTTTTATGGGGAGAGTTGAATCAACCATCCTGATCGCTTAACCAAAGATTGCTATGCTTGATTCACTGCAACAGATCGACCAATCAATTTTTCTCATCCTGAACGGATGGCACAGCCAGTTCTTCGATCAGGTTTTCTGGTACGCCACGATGCCACTCATCTGGATCCCGCTTTTTCTGTTGATCTTTGTTTTACTGATCCGGCAGTTTAAATGGAAAATAATCACCATCATTATTGCTGTCGCCCTCATGGTTACTGCTTCTGATCAGATGGCTAACCTTGCGAAATACGGGACCCGGCGCCTGAGACCTTCGCATGACCCTCAGATTGAGCAGTTGGTTCATTCGGTGAACGAATACAAGGGAGGTCAATACGGTTTTTTTTCTGCACATGCCTCTACGACCTTTGCAATTGCCATCTTGTTAAGTTTTCTTTTCCGGCGAAAATACCGATGGATGATCCCGATACTGCTGATATGGGCAGGTATCATGGCCTATTCCCGGATCTATCTTGGAGTTCACTACCCTGGAGACATTCTGGCAGGAATACTGGTAGGCGTCATCCTGGGAAGCCTATTTGCTCTACTTACAGGTTATACGATCAGGGCTCAGTCGAAGTGCGGACAAACCTGCTAACCGCTATGCCTCCTACGTAACCTTCTCTTCACGGAAAGGCCGTGTGATAATACGGAAGGTGTATTCGTAAGTAAAGTAGTTCCAGATCCAGTCAGTAAGGATCGCGATTCGGTTTCGGAAGCCAACCAGACGGATCAGGTGGACAAACATCCACATTCCCCAGGCAATAAAAGGAAATTTTCGACATCATCGGAAGCACTCTGTCAGCCGATTCGATCAGATGAATGTTCATCAGTCCGGGATCCAGCTCGGGGTAATCGAATGGAACAATGTGCTTTTTGAATTCTGCAAGTGAGCAGGCAATCTCCACTTGCCATAGAAATTACTTGTCGACCCGGAGGCAATCACGAGGAAGTCATAAGATATCTCCCCGATATTGGTGACGACTTTTCTGGCTTCAGGTTTAATCCGTAAGACGGTCGCCATCCGAAACCTGAAATTCCTGTAACCCCGGAAGATCCTTCTGAACGGGGAGGTAATGGAAACGTCGGCAAGGCCGCAGGATGCAACCTGATACAATAACGGCTGAAAGGTGTGATGGTTGTTCCGGTACCGGTTTTTCTTTCATTCCATCCTGATCTTCCTTAAGTCATCTCTCATCCGTTCGATATCGGCAATCCAGTCTTCGATATCCTGTTCGTGTTCCAGCTCCTCATTGAGGATGTTGATGGCCATTTGGTGCGTGGAGTGGTCTTTTTCACCCGTAAAGTCGGCGATTTCCTGATAGCGCTGGATCGCGCAACGTTCTCCTCTCAGGTTCTGATTCAAGATCACTTCCACATAGGGATCGGTTGGCGCTTCATATTCACAGCGCGCCAGCTGATACCACTCCGACGGATTCATAACAGGCGTTCCACCCAATTGGATGATCCGGTTGACAACCAGCACGGCATGACCGAGTTCCTGGTCGGCATGGAGGAGGAGTTCGGGTTCAATCTCGCTGCGCATAGGGCCTTCCATCATCCGGGCGCCTATCCAGTATTGATAATAAGCCAGCCACTCCTCTGAAAGGGCTTCGTTCAGCATCCGGATCAATTCGTCCTTGTCAAGGTTCAGAATTTCAATTCCACGTTTTCCCATAGTATTTTATTTTTGGTTCTCTTGTCAAACTTACAAAATATCCTCACAGGGTCAGAGGGCATATTCATTTATCATGGATATCAGTACCCGTAAGCCCTGGCAGTGAACCGTTCCACCCTGACCATCCAGCAACTCACTTCACGGATGGAAGGGTCGTTGTATGTAAACGGGCGTTCGGTATACTGTTTCATCAGGATATCAAGAGCCTTCCTTTTTTCTTTAGGATCGTCGATGAACTCCGCTTTTCCAAAACACAATACACTGCGGTACTTCATACCCCAGGAGCAGGCGACCTCTTCATGCTGATACCGTAACACATGATCAGTGGTGAAATTGATACAGACTTCCGGATGGTTCTTCAGGCAGTCAATCTTTTCCCCCTTCTGGGCAGAATGGAGGTAGATAATATCATCTTCAAATCCGAAATTCATTGGAACCACGTATGGGTTTCCCTCGGGGTTCACCATGGCTACGTGGCAGAGCTGACACCGGCTGATGATCTCGGTGATCTCATTGTGCTGGGAGAGAATTCGGTGGCGCATCTTATGCGAAGGATGGAAGGATCAGGTATTCAAGCAAATATTCAATCAGGGAGAGGATGATACTGAAAGCGAGGGCCCACCAGAATCCTTTTACTTCAAATCCTTTTACCAGTGCGCCTGCCAGCAGGATGATCAGTGCATTGATTACCAATAAAAACAACCCAAAAGTCACCAGGGTGAAAGGGATGGTCAGGAATATCATCAAGGGTTTCACAAAAGCATTCAGGAGACCAAGTACAATGGCAACCAATACGGCAGTCCAGAATGATTTTACGGTGATTCCGGGTAACAGGTAGCTGGTCAGGATGACAGCAAATGTCAGGATCAGGATCTGAATAATCATGGTAAGTGTCATGGGTGGTGTGTTTAAAATTTCCACCAAGATACGGAATTATCAGAAAAGCGCTACCCAGAGATCTTCAATTTTTTTAACAGGACGCACCCTGATCCTGAATCGTTTCATGTCGATTCCCTTGAGGTTGTAATGGGAAACGAAGATCTGTTCAAATCCGAGTTTTTCGGCTTCCAGGATTCGTGGTTCGATCCGGGTGACGGGCCGGATCTCGCCGGAGAGTCCCACTTCGGCTGCAAAACAGCATTTTGAATCGATGGGTTTGTCTTCGTTGGAGGAGAGGACGGCTGCGACCACAGCCAGGTCAATGGCCGGGTCATCTACCCGGATCCCGCCGGCGATGTTCAGAAAGACATCTTTTACGCTCAAACGGAATCCGCTGCGTTTTTCGAGGACGGCCAGCAGCATATTGAGCCGGCGAGTGTCGAATCCTGTGCTCGAACGCTGGGGAGTACCGTAAGCAGCCGAACTGACCAGCGCCTGTGTTTCAATGAGCATGGGACGTAATCCTTCTATCGTGGCTGCAATGGCAATCCCGCTAGTTGGCTCATCGCGATGTGAGAGAAGGATCTCCGATGGATTTGAAACCTGGCGAAGTCCCCGGTCATTCATCTCATAGATACCCAGTTCGGAGGTGGAGCCAAACCGGTTCTTCATAGCCCGGATGATCCGGTAGCCATAATTCCGGTCTCCTTCAAACTGCAGTACAGTGTCTACCATGTGTTCCAGGATTTTCGGCCCGGCCAGGGTGCCGTCTTTGGTGATATGACCGATCAGTATCACCGGGATGTTTGTGATCTTGGAATATTTCTGGAGTTCACCGGTACATTCCCGGATCTGTGAAATGCTGCCGGCAGTGGATTCGATCACCTGGGTAGTGAGTGTCTGAATAGAATCCACCACGATAAGCGATGGATTCAGCTCCTCCAGAAAAGGGAAGATCGTCTGTGTTGAAGTCTCGGTGAGGATATAGCAGGCATCCTGTTTCATCCCGATTCGATCAGCGCGCATACGGATTTGCTGTTCACTCTCTTCTCCACTGATATAGAGCACTTTCAATCCTTCACACTGAAGCGCTACCTGCAGCATCAGGGTTGACTTTCCAATGCCCGGTTCGCCTCCGATCAATACTACAGAACCCGGAACCAATCCCCCGCCTAAAACCCTGTTTAATTCCTGATCATTCAGGTCGATGCGTTTCTGGGTGTCAATGGTGACATCCGAAATTCTGACGGGTTTCCGGCTCCCGGCATCCGGCATCCGGTATCCCCTTTTCGTCTCCTCCCGCTGGATCACCTCCTCCACAAACGTATTCCACTCCCCGCACGAAGGACACTTCCCGAGCCATTTTGGTGATTGGGCACCGCAGTTCTGACAGAAAAAAGAGGTCTTAATTTTAGCCATGAGGCCTGAGTTTTTCAATGATACCCGATGTCGAGTAACCCTCCGTAAGGGGGATGGTGACGACTGTTCCACCATGAGCCTGGACAAGATCATAACCAGCGATCTGACCAATCTCGTAATCGGCTCCTTTTACCAGCACATCCGGCTTCACCCCAGCGATCAGATCATAGGGGGTCTCCTCGTTGAAGAGGATAACGGCTGTAACGAATGAGAGAGACGACAGAACCATGGCCCGTGCATATTCATTCATCAAAGGGCGCCCTTCGCCTTTCAGCTTCCTGACAGAGGAATCTGAATTCAGGCCGATGACCAGTACATCGCCAAGATCAGCCGCTTTCGAGAGGTATTCAATATGTCCAAGATGCAAAAGATCGAAACACCCATTGGTGAAAACGACTTTTTTCTCTTTGAAGTACCAGACATTACGTTGCGCGCGGATCTGATCTCGTGTCAGAATCTTGGCTTTAATTCTCTCCAATTTTTCCATGATGGGTCTTGTTAAATGAAAGCATCAACAGGGATCCTCCCCCCAAGACCAGAATCATCAGGGTTTGTGTTGTCCACACGAGCCATCCGAGAGCTAACCCTGTAACCAGGGCAATACCGTATAACTTTAGCGTTTCCTGGATCAGGGCAGGATAGAGTCCGATCCCTCCGGGGGTGATCATGATCCCAATGCTGCCAAGCACCAGTGCTGACAATCCGGCTCCGAGCGAAAGTTCGGAGGTTGCAGGGAAGCAGAAGAAACAGACATAAAGCATCAGGAAATAGAGAGCCCAGATGCCAAGGGAGTAGAGGATAAACAGCCATGGCCGTTTGATGAGTGTTAATGATTTTAATCCCTCCCAGAATCCGATTACCAACTTTTTGATACTTTGGTAGAGTTTAAATTTTTGCAGCCATTTCCGGAAGATCCAAAGAAGAAATAGAATCAGGGTGATAAAACCGCCTGCCGAGAGCCATAAAATCCGTGAATAGTGGAGAGCTCCAAACTTCTCCACCAGTTTCGGGTAGACGGTTTCATCCAGGTACTCGCTGATGGTGCCGATTTGAGTCACGATCATCAATGCGAATAGAAGGAAAAAGATCAGTAGGTCAATTGCCCTTTCGGTAATGACGGTTCCCAGCGATCTGTTGAATGGAATCTTCTCGTATTTAGCCATGATACCGCAACGGGTCACCTCGCCAAGCCGGGGAAAAGCGAGATTAGCCAGGTAACCGATCATGACTGAATAAAACGCGTTTTTAAATTTGGGATGGTACCCCATCGGCTCCATAAACATCATCCAGCGGACGGCCCGAAGGATATGACTGAATATTCCAAGCGTAAGTCCAAGAATAATCCAGTTGTAATTAGCTGTTTGGAAAGCTTTTACAATTTCATTTCGTTCAGCTTCGGTGAGATCTTTCAACGATAGCCATGTAATCAGAATGCCAAGTCCAAGAAAAAGGACAAATTTCAGGATAGTAAGAAACCCTGCTTTAAAGGGTTTAACATCAGCTTGGGTTGATGGCATCCGGGAAATGGTTAGTCTGAAGGCAGGTGATTATCATGGTCAGGGAAAATGATTTTGGGCTTGAAGGATTTAGCTTCCTCCATTTCCATCAATGCGTAGGAAGCAATTATCACGAGATCGCTTTTAAGAAACTTCCTGGCAGCAGCTCCATTCAAACAGATTACACCGCTTCCTCTCTCCCCCTTGATAATATAAGTTTCAATCCGTTCGCCGTTATTGATATTCAGGACGTGAACCTTCTCATACTCAACCAGATTGGCAGCCTCCATCAATGCTTCGTCAATCGTAATGCTTCCCACATAGTTGATGTCTGCTTCAGTTACAGTAGCCCTGTGAATTTTCGATTTCAGTACCTCTATATTCATGCGGCAAAATTACGAAAAAAGTTCCAGATTATCGATCAGGCGAATGTCGCCAAGATAGACAGCCGTACAGGCGATAATAGTTTGCGGATCGTCCCAGGAGGTGACAGGTAACAGGGTTCGTTTGTCGACAATGTCAAAATAATCCACCCTGAATGCAGGATTGGATTCTAATCTCTTATTTGCTAATAATTGCAACTTTTTAATGGGCATAGATCCGGCATTGGCTTTGGTGAACATCAGGACATCGTAAATCTGGGAGGCCAGCTCGCGTTCCCTGATTGTCAGTCTCAGATTCCGGCTGCTCATCGCCAGGCCGTCGGGTTCTCGAACGGTTTCACACTGGACGATTTCAACCGGAAGGTTAAGGGACTTAACCATGTGCCGGATAATGGTGAGCTGCTGAAAATCCTTCTTCCCGAAATAAGCACGTGTGGGATTCACGATATCGAACAGTTTTTTCACCACGATCGCAACTCCCATAAAATGGCCCGGTCTGTACTTTCCTTCCATTACGCGGTCGAGCTTACCGAAATCGAGATCC
>JAFGNY010000150.1 GCA_016926765.1 Bacteroidales bacterium
ATAAAGAGGATATTCTGTGTATTGACCTGGATCATTTTCTGCTCAGGGTGTTTCCTGCCTCCCTGAGGGGGGACATTCACGATGGCTCCTTCCAGCATTTTAAGCAGCGCCTGCTGTACGCCTTCACCGGAGACATCCCTTGTAATGGATGGATTGTCGCTTTTTCTGGCGATTTTATCAATCTCATCGATAAAGACAATTCCTCTTTCCGCTGCAGCTACATTATAATCAGATACCTGAAGAAGCCGGGCAAGAATACTTTCCACATCTTCTCCCACATACCCGGCTTCCGTTAAGGCTGTGGCATCAGCGATGCAGAAGGGGACATTGAGCATCTTTGCAACCGTTCTGGCTAACAGCGTTTTTCCGGTTCCTGTTTCTCCCACCACAACAATATTGGCTTTCTCGATCTCCACATCATCGCTCTTTGCTTTTTTGGCGTAAAAGATCCGTTTGTAATGGTTATACACAGCCACGGAGATGATTCGTTTCGCCTCTTCCTGACCAATGACATATTGATCGAGGTAATGCTTGATCTCAGCGGGTTTCAGCAGGTTAAAATCGGGGACAGATTTTGTCTTTTCTGCGACCAGTTCTTCATCCATGATCATTTTGGCCTGCTGGATGCAGTGGTCGCAGATGTGCGCGTTCAGTCCGGCAATCAGGATTTGCGTTTCCCGGCGTTCACGTCCGCAAAAAGAGCACCGTTCGTTGCTTTTTGGCATGATTGCAGGTTATTTGTCTGATTTGGATTTTACAAGGATCTCATCGATCATGCCATAATCCAGGGCCTCTTGTGATGTCATCCAGTAGTCGCGGTCGGCATCCTTCAGAATCTTATTATAGGTTTGACCGCTGTTGAAAGCGATGATTTCGTATAGTTCTTTCTTCAGTTTCTGGATCTCACGGGCAGTAATTTCAATATCGGAAGCCTGTCCTTCAGCCGATCCCATGGGTTGGTGAATCAGGATTCGGGAGTGTTTCAGTGCAGTCCGTTTGCCTTTCGCCCCGGCACACAATAGAATGGCTCCCATCGAGGCGGCCATCCCGGTGCAGATCGTGGCGATGTCGGGGGCGATGTATTGCATGGTATCGTAAATACCAAGTCCGGCATATACCGACCCTCCCGGTGTGTTGAGGTAGATCTGAATATCTTTCCGCGAATCCACTGACTCCAGGAAGAGCAGCTGAGCCTGAATGATATTGGCTACATAATCGTCGATGGGAACTCCCAGAAAGATGATGCGATCCATCATCAACCGCGAGAAGACATCCATTGTTGCAATGTTCAGTTGTCTCTCTTCGATAATGGTTGGTGATATGTAGTTGGCAGTCAGTGATTTGTATTTTTCCAGGCCCATCGAGTTGATCCCCCTGTGGCGGGTGGCATAGGTTGAGAATTCGTCCATGATTTCAATTTTCGATTAATGCGATTGTTGATTTACGATCTATTTCCGTTAAACGTAAAAGTACACTTTTTGGTTACACTCCTCATCATCTCATGACTCATCATGATGGTGGTCATGCTCATGCTCATGCTCATGGTCATGGTCGTGTCTGGAGGATACCAGTTTGATAAATTCCTCATAACTTACTTCAACCGGTTTCAATGTTACTTTCTCTTTAAAAAGGCCCATGAGTTTGGCATCAAAAAGCTGGTCATTGATTTTTTGAACCTGCTCTTGGTTCTGCATAAATGAATCCACGATGCTTTCATACTTCTTTGCCATTTCAGGGTCGACGAACTCCTGCGAAACCTGCCTCAGCATGTAGGAGCGGATATATCCCCTGATCTCCTCTTCCGTAACGGCCACCTCATGTTCCTTAATGATCCTGTTTTCGATTAATTGCCATTTCATCGATTTGGCAAACGCCGGATATTGCTGAATGATCTCCTCCTGAGACATCTTGTTTTCTTCATGCTCATAGAGCCATCGCTTGAGGAACTCATCCGGCAGTTCTATCTCGGTAAGATCGATCAGGGACTTTGTGATTTCCTGGAACAACAGTTTGTCTGCTTCACCGGAAAAGCTGGCGGCAGCATCTTTTCTGACCCGTTCACGGAAATCCGCTTCTGTAGCAATCGACTCTCCCGGGTAGACTTTTGCATAGAACTCCGCATTCAGTTTGGCGGGCTCCATGTGTGTGATCCCGGTCAGCCTGAACGAGAAGGTCAGATCGGGATTGGAGAGTGCACCGGCAGGCAGGTTGAGTTGTTTCGTGGCTTCTTCTGCTGTCTCAAAGAACTCAAGGGGTTTGAAGAGGAGAACCTCCTCTTTTTTCAAGGCGATCAGCTTCTCCTTGATCTCTTTATCGTTGACGTTATCCAGGGAGAAGAATATTTTTTTTGGTTCTGCCTCTTCGGCAGTCATTCCGCCGGCTTTCAGTTCAGTGGCTTCTCCTGAGAGCAGATCTGCTTCTCCGGCAACCTCAGGATGTGTATAATCCCCGTTTCGTTTCCGGGTATCTTCGATATAGCCTTCCACCATCTTGTCATCTACCTTGATCTGGTAATAGTCAACCTCCATTTCGGGACCGAGATGCAGCTTGAAATCAGGTGAGAGTCCTATGTCAAAATAGAAATCCAACGTCTCTCCATCCTCAAAAAGGGCTGTTTTTGTCTTTTCTCTGTTGGGCAAGGGATTTCCCAGGATATCCAGTTTCTCTTCGGTCAGATATCCCGAAAGCCTGTCACTCAGGATTTTATTCACTTCATCGGCCATCACCGCTTTTCCATACATTTTCTTGACCATCCCGAAAGGTACTTTTCCTGGCCGGAAGCCGGGAATGTTCGCTTTTCGCTGGTAGTCTTTCAGGTTTTTGGTGACCACCTCCTGATAATCTTCCGGTGAGATCTCAATCTTGATCGTAGCTGTCAGCTCTCCCGTGTTCTCTCTTGTGATGTTCATTCTTTATAGTTCGGTTGTTCGATTATTCGATTATTCTATTGTTCGATTATTCTATTGTTCGATTGTTCTATTGTTCTGTATACGGTGGAGGGTATGCTAAAAGAGACAAGGCATGCCTTGTCTTTACGTTGATTTTCAGCTGATCTACTTTCCTTCCTGCCAACTGCCTGTTGCCAACTTTTTCAGAGTGCGGATGAAGGGACTAGAACCCCCACGCC
>JAFGNY010000151.1 GCA_016926765.1 Bacteroidales bacterium
AGGGAGATCCGCATATCAATGAGATTTTAAATAAGGTATTTATAATCAATAGCTTAAACGGAAAGGCCTTTAAAAATGCTATGATCCAGGAAGAATTACTGAACCGTTTCTGATTCGGCTGGTTTTTCAGGATTCTTTTCCGGTACTTGTGCAGGAGTTACTATTTCAATGATAATCTCCTCTTTCACGGGATCATATCCCACCTGAATCAGATCCCTGGGTTTGATCTTTGTCTTAATAATCTCTTCTGCCAGCGCATCTTCGATATATTTCTGAATCGCTCGTTTTAGCGGGCGAGCTCCAAACTGGGCATCCCAGCCTTTCTCCGCAATGTAATCCTTCGCTTCCGGGGATATGTTGATCCCGTAGCCCATTTTAACTACCCTGTCATAGAGATGCTGAAGCTCAATATCAATGATTTTGTGGATGTCTTCGCGTTCAAGTGAGTCAAAAATCACCACATCATCAATTCGGTTCAGGAATTCAGGTGCAAATGCTTTTTTCAATGCATTCTCTATGACACTTCTGGTATGTTCTGAAGAAGATGCCTGCTTGGCAGATGTGGCGAAGCCGACACCCTGTCCGAAATCTTTCAGCTGACGGGATCCGATGTTGGAAGTCATGATGACAATTGTATTCTTAAAGTCTACCCTTCGGCCAAAGCTGTCGGTGAGGACGCCATCATCAAGCACCTGAAGCAAGATATGAAATACATCGGGGTGTGCTTTTTCGACCTCATCAAGGAGCACGATAGAGTAGGGGCGACGGCGTATTTTTTCCGTGAGTTGTCCGCCCTCCTCAAATCCAACATAACCCGGAGGAGCACCAATGAGGCGTGATACTGCAAATTTCTCCATATACTCGCTCATATCAATCCTGACAAGTGCATCTTCTGTGTCGAACAGGTATTTTGCAAGAATTTTTGCGAGGTGAGTTTTCCCGACACCTGTTGGACCAAGAAAAATAAAGCTTCCGATCGGTTTGCTTGGATCTTTTAATCCAGCCCGGTTTCTGCGGATTGCTTTTACAACCTTTTTAATTGCATCCTTCTGACCAATAACGGAATGCTCCAGCTCCTCTTCCATGTGAATCAGGCGTTCCCCTTCGTTTTTAGCAATTCGTTTTACGGGAATTCCTGTCATCATGGCAACAACCTCTGCCACATGTTCATCGTTAACGGTTTGCCGGTTGATTTTCGCCTCTTCTTCCCATTTCCGTTTTTCCCGCTCCAGAGTCTCCTGAAGTTTACGTTCTGAATCGCGAAGATCTGCTGCCTCTTCAAACTTCTGACTATTTATGGCAGCGATCTTTTTTTTCCGGACTTCTTCAATCTGCGCTTCGATATCGATAATATTCTGGGGAACGTTGATATTTGAGATATGGACACGTGCACCAGCTTCATCCAACGCATCAATTGCTTTATCTGGAAGATAACGATCAGATATATAACGGTTTGTGAGTGATACACAGGCCTCAATTGCATCGTCCGTATAGTTCACCAGATGGTGATCTTCATATTTCTCTTTGATATTGTTCAGGATTTCCAGCGTTTCCTCAGCAGTGGTAGGATCAACAAGGACTTTCTGGAACCTTCGTTCGAGGGCTCCGTCCTTTTCAATATACTGCCGGTATTCATCCAGAGTGGTAGCACCAATACACTGAAGGTCACCGCGGGCCAGGGCCGGCTTGAACATATTGGAGGCATCCAGCGACCCGGAAGCATTCCCTGCTCCGACAATGGTATGGATTTCATCAATAAAAAGAATGATATCCGGATTTTTTTCAAGCTCATTCAGGACAGCTTTCATCCGTTCTTCAAATTGCCCCCTGTATTTTGTTCCGGCAACGAGTGAAGCTAAATCCAGCGAGATAATGCGTTTGTTGAAAAGAGCTCTGGAAACTTTCCGGTTGACGATCCGGAGGGCTAACCCTTCTGCAATCGCTGATTTACCGACACCCGGTTCACCAATCAGAATTGGATTATTCTTCTTCCTACGGCTCAGTACTTGTGCAATACGCTGAAGCTCTTGCTCTCTTCCAACGATGGGGTCGAGTCTGTCCTCTTCCGCAGCCCGGGTGATATCACGGCCGAAATTATCCAGAACAGGGGTTTTCGATTTAGATTCAGAAGGACGTTTACCGGAACTGCTGAACTCTTTACCTTTCTCTTCAGCCTCTTCTTCATCATCATCCTTTGGTAAAATATCTTCCGGTTTAAACGTATTATCTTCCCGTACATTTGTAAGGATGGACTTTAATTCTTCGGAGACAACTTGATAAGTGATCCCGTATCCGGAAAGCGTTTTGGTGACCAGGTTATTCTCATCCTTCAGGATTGCAAGTAAGAGATGTTCGGTTCCAATAAGTTCGCTGTTAAAGGTCTTTGCTTCCAGGTAAGTTATTTTAAGTGCCCGTTCAACTTGTTTTACCAAAGGGAGATTATCACTGGAAATTCCTTTGTCAGTATGGTTGGCGACAGAAGTCTCGATCTGTTTACGGATCTCCACCATATCGATTCCCAGATTGCGTAAGATCCTGACGGCGAGGCCTTCACCTTCTCTTACAATTCCCAATAAAAGATGCTCAAGTCCTATATAATTGTTTCCCAGACGCTGTGCTTCTTCTCTGCTGAATGCCAAGACATCTTTTACCCGCTGTGAAAATTTTGCTTCCATATCATGTGATTCGGAATCCATAAGATAAAACGCGTCGGATTCCCATTTAATTGCATGTGTTTCAAATTTACAAAAATCAAACCATTCACAAAAACCTGCTAAAATGGCTTGTTTCCAAAAATACGACCGAAAGATGGATCAGCTATCTGCAACGGTAAGAATTATTAACAAAATCATGTTCATAATCGTCGAAAAAAGATGGGTTAAATCACTGTTAATGTCGGAAAAAAATGGTAATTTCGTAAAGAAAATATCACTAATATAACTTATTGATAATCAGATATATAATATATTCAAATCCATGAGCGAAACAGGGGAAAGAATCGTACCGGTAAACATAGAAAACCAAATGAAGAGCGCTTACATCGATTATTCGATGTCAGTGATTGTTGCACGAGCCTTACCTGATGTTCGGGATGGGCTTAAACCGGTTCATCGCAGGGTACTTTTTGGCATGTCGGAACTGGGTGTTTATTCAAACAGAGCATATAAAAAATCAGCGAGAATAGTAGGGGAGGTTCTGGGTAAATACCACCCCCACGGTGATACATCAGTTTATGATGCAATGGTTCGGATGGCCCAGGAATGGAGCTTGAGGTATCCATTGGTTGACGGACAGGGGAATTTTGGCTCGATGGACGGGGACAATCCCGCAGCCATGCGATATACCGAAGCAAGGCTGAAAAAAATTGCTGAAGAGATGCTGGCTGACCTGGATAAGGAGACTGTTGATTTCAGGCTAAATTTTGATGATACCCTTGAAGAACCAACTGTTCTGCCGGCTAAAATTCCTAATCTCCTGATTAATGGGGCTTCAGGTATTGCTGTGGGGATGGCGACCAACATGCCGCCTCACAATCTTTCAGAGGTAATTGACGGCACCATTGCTTATATCGATGATCGTTCGATAACGATTGCTGATCTGATGAAGCATATTAAAGCGCCGGACTTTCCAACCGGCGGTGTGATATACGGATATGAAGGAGTAAAAGAGGCCTATGAGACCGGCAGGGGCCGTATCGTTATGAGAGGGGAGGCCAAAATTGAAGTCCTCGACAATGGAAAAGAACGGATCATCGTCACATCGGTGCCTTATCAGGTGAATAAAGCGGAAATGATCAAACGGACCGCTGAGCTGGTAAATGATAAAAAGATTGAAGGAATTACAGATATTCGTGATGAATCAGATCGCACCGGTGTTCGGATCGTTTATGAACTTAAAAAGGAGGTGATCACCAACGTCATTCTCAATAAACTCTATCAATTTACACCGCTTCAAACCTCTTTTAACGTCAACAACATTGCTCTGGTTAATGGTCGGCCTGTAATGCTGAACCTGAAGGATTTGATCGTCCATTATGTCGACCATCGTCATGATGTCGTGACCCGGCGTACCCAATATGAGCTCCGGGAGGCTGAGAAGCGGGCACATGTCCTTGAAGGTTTACTGATCGCTCTGGATAATCTGGATGCAATTATCTCCCTGATCCGCGGTTCGCAAACACCCGAAGAGGCTCGGACCGGCCTGATGGAGCGTTTCAATTTATCGGAGATCCAGGCCCGGGCAATTTTGGATATGCGTTTGCAACGACTCACAGGTCTTGAAAGGGAAAAGATCAGGGAAGAGTACGAAGATCTGCTTCAAAAGATCGAAAAGTATAAAAAAATTCTGAGTGATCCTCTCCTTCGGATGGAGATCATCAAAGAAGAGTTAAGGGAGATTAAAGAAAAATACGGGGATGAAGCAAGGTCGCAGATTGTGTATGCGGCTTCTGACTTCCGGATTGAAGATACCATTCCGGACGAGGATGTCGTAATCACCATCTCCCATCTGGGGTATATCAAACGAACACCATTAAGTGAATACAGGGTTCAGCACCGGGGGGGAAAGGGTCATAAAGGAAGTGAAATCAGGGATGAAGATTTTCTGGAACATCTGTTTGTCGCTACCAATCACAACTACCTTCTTCTCTTTACAGAAAAAGGGAAATGTTTTTGGCTTCGGGTATTTGAGATCCCGGAAGGCGCTAAAACATCCAAAGGGAGAGCCATCCAGAATCTCCTTAGCATTGAGAGTGATGACAAGGTGAGAGCTTACATCAATGTCAAAGAACTGAAAGACAAGGAGTATATCAATTCTAACTATATTATTCTTGCAACCAAACGGGGGACGATTAAAAAAACCTCCCTGGAAGCCTATTCACGTCCACGCCAGAACGGGATCAACGCCATTACGATCAATGAAGGAGATCAACTTCTGGAGGCCAAATTAACCCAGGGAGAAGATGAAGTGGTTTTAGCGCTGAGATCGGGGAGGGCCATCCGGTTTAATGAAGTGAAAGTCCGCCCAATGGGTAGAAATGCTGCCGGAGTTAGGGGGATTTCTCTGACTGGGCCCGAAGATGAAGTGGTTGGCATGATCTGTATCCCTCAGAATAAACATGGAGAAATCCTGGTTGTTTCTGAAAACGGGTATGGAAAACGATCGGATATCGAAGATTACAGAGTGACCAACAGGGGTGGAAAAGGTGTGAAGACGATCAATATTACAGAAAAAACAGGCCATTTGATTGCTATCAAACTGGTAACCGATCAGGATGACCTGATGATTATCAATCGCTCAGGTATCATTATCCGTATGGCTGTGGGGAATCTGCGTGTTGTTGGGAGAGCCACTCAGGGAGTACGGCTATTACAGATTAAAGAGGGAGATAGCATCGCTGCCGTGGCGAAAGTTGAAGTAGAAGTGGAGGAGGATCAGGAGGTCGATCCCCATCCTGAGATACCACAAGATGTCTCTGACGATAGTGGTAAACCGGAAAATAATTGATAAGAAATTAACAATTAAAGATATCATTGCTTATTTTTGCTGACTTGATCAAAATTATTCACACATGAAAAGAATTACTATTCTGATGGTTCTGGTACTCTCTATGACCATCTCATTTGGACAGAAGAATGTTCGCCAGACAGCTTCTAACTTCCTGAAATCAGGAAAGTTAGATAAAGCCCTTGAGGCGATAAACGAATGCGTGGCGAATCCCGCTACGATTGAAGATGCCCGCTCCTGGTTTATTCGTGGAAACATCTATTTGGAAATCGCTCATTCGAAAGATGAAACGTATGCGGCTCTTGACCCTGATCCGTTGACAAAATCCCTCGAGTCATACCAGAAAGCGATCCAGCTCGATCCGAAAAAGGAGTTTTACGAAGATATTTTCGTTAAATTAAGCTGGGAAAGAAATAACCTGTATAACACGGCTGTGGATGCATATAATAAGAATGATTTTTCTAAAGCCATGCAAAGTTTTGCCAATGCTGCAGATGTGATTGAGATTGCTGAAATTATCGATACAGTCGCATACCTTAATGCAGCATATTGTGCAAGTCTGGCAAAGGATTATGAAACGGCGAAGAAATATTACCTCAAGCTATTAGATTTTAACTATAAGACACCTGCATTATTTGTCAGTATTTCAGATATTTATAGGATTGAGGGAGATAAAGAAAATGCCATGAAATATATTCAGATGGGGAAAGAGGAATTCCCCAATGATCCGGATGTATTTTTAGGTGAGACCAGTGTTTTTCTAACCTTTAACCTGACAGACAGGGCGCTTTCGAATCTCCTGGCTTACATTGATACAGACACAACCAATTATTCTGTTTATTTTGCTCTTGGAACCATTTATGATAAAATCGTCAACGACACATTAACAGACGATCAAGCCAGGAAGGAGGCCCTGGAGAAAGCGATTAAAGCGTATGAAAAGTCTCTTGAACTCAATCCCGAATACTTTAGTGCCCTTTATAATATCGGAGCGCTTTACGTAAACACTGCAGCAACGATAGAAACGAAAGCAAATTCATTACCCCTGGACAAAGTGGAGGAATATGAACAGATGAAAGTAGAATTGACCAAGTACCTTGAGATGGCAGCTCCATTTCTTGAACAGGCGAGCACTATGCAACCCGATGATGTCAATACGCTTCAAACACTGCGGCTGATCTATTCAAGGACAGGACAGAACGACAAGTTGAGGGAGGTGAATACAAAAATCGATTCATTACAGTAGGAGATAGCAAGAAGAAGGAGGTCCTGATGGGCCTCCTTTATTATGAACATTTCTATTTTACTTAATATTAATTATAGGACAAGATAATACTGCGTCCAGCTCTGCTGGTTAACATAAAATCAGTTCCGGGACTCCAGATCCGGAACGGTAATGATTTTATGTTAAAGCAATTAGCCTCATCCTATTTCACCGGAAATAAAATTTGTGTATTCCATTTTGAGGTATCCGGTTCGGTCATTGGATCTGTGATATAAATCTCCCAGGGATTTCCAATAATTTCCAATCCGCCCTGTTCAATATATTTATCCAGCGCTTTATAGACACTGGCGGTTTTTTCGTAAGGGCCAAAATAATCTGCCATGACAACTTTTTGAGCAGGAATTTCGCTGAGTGTAATACGGCCTTTTCCACCATCGGCCCACTCCACGGCAATTCCCATGTCAAAAACAGAAAATTGTGTCACAGAATCCCAGGACTCGTAAATTGCAAACGGATGCCCTTTTGGAGAAAGTCGTTTCATTTTGATGAAATTCATCAATTCACCGTAACCCTTTCCCATTACGTTGCCATACGTCTCAGGACCTGCAGAATCCTTTATCAGGAGTACAAGTTGATCCTCCATGTAGGTTTCCTTTATGAGAGGCCAGCCGTGACGTTCTTCTGCTACCTCCTTCAACCTGGCTAATCCTTTTTCAAAATCAGGGCCCATCATTCTATCCATAAAGAGTCCCATATACCTGTTAAACGGATTAAAACCCAGATCCCCTTCATCCGTCCAGATTACCAATGTCGAATCATTCGTTACATCATAGTTGAATCCTCCGACCGATTGATATTTACCCTCATCAAAGAGCAATTCATACCGGAAAGATTCTCCCGGAACAATTTCTGTGACAATTAATTCCCCATTCCCCATGATCTCTCCATTCCATCTCCAAATCGTTCCAACTTCGCAATCATTCCCTGATAATTCGAATAAGGCAGTTGTGTCGATTTGTTTATTCCATGGAGCCCAAAGGTCCCATTTCTTTAGATTGCATGTCAACTCATAGACAAGAGCTTTATCAGCTCCTATGGTAATGCTTCTTTCTACTTTATACTGGCGAGGCAGCAGATAAGCAATGATTACAAGGACTGCAATGATGATTAGCAGCCATAGCAGAATTTTTCCGAATGTTCTCATTTGAAAAAGATTAGATGGTTTGTGTCGTAAAAGTACGATAAACCACTTCGAAAATCAAGAGGTATCAGAAAATTGAAAG
>JAFGNY010000020.1 GCA_016926765.1 Bacteroidales bacterium
GAAGGATTTGGGATGGGGGTATGTAAATATAAATTTTCACAAAAATTATAAACTGAACGGTATTGATGCATGATTTTTAATTTTACCCTTCAAAATCTTAAAAGCGGTTTTGAGAAATTTTAGAATCATAATAAACAGAAACTTCAATTCATTAATTGTTATTAAACACCAGCCAGCCCAGATCAGCAGGGTTATTTGTTCCGAACACCAACCGGGATGGAAGAGGGTTATTTGGACGCCATGAACTGGCTTCCCCATCCCTGTTCATTACACGAACATCAATCCTCAAAGGATGTATTTCTTCTTCATTCCACCAGAAACTTTTGAAAGGGATTCGTACGACAGTGATCCGTTTATCTGATCCTTTCACAACCAGAACATCATTATCCTCCGGGTTTACACTTCCAACTTTGAATGTGTAGTATGCGCTGGGCCAGAGACGCCTTGGTTCTATTCTGACCGTTATTCCGGATACCGGAGACATATTCGCAGATTGGTTTAAATCGATGGAATCAGAGACTATTATATACATCGCATCTTTATCATAAGTTGCTCCCCACCGTAATCCTGAATTTTTGGTCTCATAGTTAAAAAACTGCCATTGAAGGCTATCGGGAATATTAAAATCTGAATCCGGCTGTAATGGACCTGTGGAGAATATTGCAAATGCAACAGCCCCGCTTGGTTCTTTACCTGTGTATTCAGGAAATAATGGTTTGTCATCGCGGATTATCTTTTTCAATTCCGGCAAATCTTTGGCCAGTGCATCTTTCAATTGCTGCATACGCCAGCGTATCTTTTCAGGAAAATACTTGTATCCTTCCGCCTCGGAACAAAAACCGAGTCGCGAATCCTTTTCACAAAGTTTGATCAGTTGTTTATCCAGATCCAATTCATCTCTTATAATATCTCCGAGTTGCTTCAGGATATCCAGACGTTCCATACCCTCCATGCGGTACATCTTTTCTCGCAACATGTAAAACTTAAGATTATTGTACCCGCTTCGAAACTGAATACCGAGGGCTTTAGCCAATCCTATATCCATGATACGTTCCGGCTCATCCCTGTATTTGGGCTCAAGCTTGTTCAATATAGCAACCCCTTTGTCCCAGGTTGTACTCATCCGGCGGCTAAGCTCAACATTTTCCTCTAACGTCAGTTCATTGGCCATGGATTCTCCCATACGGTTTCCGCCACCCCACAAGCATTCTCCTATCCTGTCCCCGCTCGGTGGCCATGGTTTGAAGTCTGGACCGTACAAAAGCCAGTTAGGAGATAATGGTGCATCAGCAGGTTTAAGCAGTAATGGACGAACGGGACCATCATGCATAGGTCCGTAGTATGGCATCAGATTTTGCAGAGGAAAATTCCCATAGCCCTCTGCCAGGTTTTTCCATGCCTCAACAACCAGGGGTATATCTTCCTCCTTCCAATAGATTGACGCAAGCTGTTGCAAAAAAGTTTCTTCACCCGGGGGTAAAGGCTCAAATGACAATAACCCGGCCGATTTGATCATCAATCCCGGGTAGTGACCGGAATACCAGCCCAGCATCGCATGGGTGACTCCCAGACGATGCATTGCGGAAAATTTCCGATAGACCAATGATGGAACAGGTACGTAAGGGATAGAGGCCACTTCGTGAGAACATCCCGTCTGGAGCTTCGCTGAAACCTTTGTCCCGCTTTCCCTGGCTATCTCCGCCTGCCTTTCAAAATTCTGACTCGGCCCGGGTGTTGCTAACCAATAATCTCCACCTTTAAGAGTTTTCCCGAATTCGGTCCTGGTTACTCCGGATTCAAAATTCAACTGAAGGATAACACCTTCTGGTGTATGATCAGGGATCTCATAAACCCAATCGCCCCGCTCTGTCTGAGGATGATAAAGCCAGCTGATAAGCTCAGCGTCAGGTGCGGCATCGTGCATACCTTTTTCCATTGCCGACAATGAGGCGTATAATATCTCCCAGGGTTCTTTTTTTGAACACCTTGGACAATTAATCATCCCCTCGTGCTGAGACGATCCGGGAACCGCACTCAGGCAGGTTGTAGCTCTTTCACCATGCGTTATGTTGATCAACCCGCCAAGATCCGGAACAGCCCTGAAAATCGTATTGACACACTGGTAGAGATACTGCTGTGATGATTCTGTCATCGGACAAAAGTAAACCATGTTGCCACGCCGGACTCCTCCCAGTTCCGGGTATTGATCCAGAACGTTTATATCACGATAGAGTGGCGGCTGATTGCCAAAAGCGCGAGGCTCAATGATGAAGATATATGTACGTATCCCGTAACGCAGGCACTGGTTTACCGTTTGCTTTAACTTGGTCAGGCGTTTCTCTGCGTCTTTCCCTGCTTCCGGGATGAACTTTGTCGAAACAAGATCGCGAAAATCAACTGTCAGCCACAGTCCGTTGACACCTTCATGCGCTATCCGGTTCAGGTACTGATCCGGGTAATAGTTCACATCGTCCATCAACTCGTCGATATACCTTGGGAAATGTTTGGTGGGAGCAAATGTACAACGTGAAATACGTCTTTCCACAACCGGATATTTTTCTATTGTTCCGATTGGTAAGTATGGTCCCCTAATACGGAGCATCTCATCTTCAAGATTAAAAATGCCCCGGCGTATACCCTCAACATCACCCGCCAGAATACGACAGGATTCCGAACCAATCTCCAGCCGGAAGGACTCACCCTCAAGATCAGTTGATAGTCTGGTCTCGATCAGGTATTTCCCTTTATCTATAGAAACATTTCCGGAAATCAGAAACTGCCGCAGATCTTCATATACGGTCTCAAGACGCCCTTCAGGATCTGAAAATCCGGTTTTAATATGCACCCCGGCAGACAGGTCAGCCTGATCGGGACCAGGACCGGTTGTTTCCCAGGTTTGCCTTGTCCACATTGGAGATTGCAGATCTTCTGTAAATTTCCATGTATCCTCACCTGGTGGATCAGGTACATTCTTCAGATAGAGGCTGTCTCCGAAAACGATAATATTGTTTATGTCAGGTTCATGATTACATCCGCCAGAAAAGATCAATGCAACAACAATTGCATATATAATACACTTAAAATGCACGTATTTCACTCTATTTAATTTAGTTAAGATCCCTTTAAACGGTTTCAGCCCGGTAATTCATTCCCTGAATACAAGCCAGCCAAGATCGGTTGGTTTGTCTGTTAAATATGAGGTTCGATATGTAACATGTGTTCCCAGATTAGGATTATACGGACACCATGAACTGGTTTTCCCATTACTCTTCTGCACATGTACGTCAACCCTCAGGGGATGTATCGCTTCATCACTCCACCAGAAACTCTTAAAAGGAATACGTGAAATTACATACCATTTACCTGACCCTTTCACAACACGAACTGCATTATCTGCCGGATTTTCAATTCCCGGATTAAAAACGAAACGTGCACAAAGCCAGAGACGCCGTGGCTCGACCTTGACCGTAACAGCGGATATCGTTGACACAGTGGCGGTCTGATCCGGATTTACCTGATCAGATACTATTATGTACATCGCATCTTTATCATAAGTTGCTGCCCAACGGATTGTTGATGTATCACTACCATATGTGCATCGCTGCCACTGCAATCCTTCCGGCAGGTCTGACCCGGGGAAACCAGTTGAACGAATAGCATATGCGACAGCCCCGGCCGGTTCTTTTCCGGTGTATTCAGGGAATAATGGTTTATCATCGTGTATAAGTCTCTTTAAATCCGGCAAATCGTTTGTAAGAGCATCTCTCAATTGCTGCATCCGCCAGCGAATTTTTTCGGGAAAATACTTGTATCCTTCAGCCTCTGAATGAAAGCCAAGACGTGAATCTTTTTCACACAGCCCAATTAACTGCTTATCCATTTCGATTTCTTCTTTTATAATATCTTCCAGCTGTTTCAGGATATCCAACCGTTCCCTTCCTTCCATACGTAACATTTCTTCACGCATCTGATAGAAACGAAGGATATTATACCCGCTGCGAAACTGAATACCAAGGGCTTTCGCCAGTCCTATGTCCAGTATCCGTTCAGGCTCATTATTGTATTTGGGCTCAAGTTTATTCAATATAGCTACTCCCTTATCCCACGTTGTACTCATCCGACGGCAAAGCTCAATGGTCTCTTCCAGGGTCAATACATTCTCCATTGTCTCATCGATCCACTTTGTGCCTCGCCATAAACATTCGCCGATCCTGTCACCGCTTGGAGGCCAACGCTTTAAGGTGAAGCTGGAACCAAGAAGCCATGTCGGAGACAATGGTGCATCTGCGGGTTTCAGCAACAGCGGCCAGACAGGACCATCATGCATAGGACCATAGTATCCCATCTCACCCTGCAACGGATAGTTTCCATAACCTTCCGCAAAGTCTTTCCATGCCTCAACAACCATTGGTATATCTTCCTTTTTCCAGTAGACAGAGGCCAGTTGCCGTAAAAAGATATCCTCATCTTCCGGAAACGGTTCGAATGATAATAAACCGGCTGATTTGATCATTATCCCGGGGTAATTACCAAAATACCAGCCTAACATTGCATGCGAGACACCCAGACTACGCATGGCGGAAAATTTCCGGTAAACCATTGATGGAACAGGAACGTAAGGGATAGAAGCCACTTCATGTGAATTCCCGGTTTGCAGCTTCGCGGAAACTTTTGTCCCGCTCTCCCTTGCTATCTCTGCCTGCCGCACAAAATTATCGCCTGGTCCCGGAGTTGATAACCAATAGTCTCCGCCTTTGAGTCTTTTCCCGAATTCGGTCCTGGTTACCCCGGACTCGAAATTAATCTGAAGGACCACGCCTTCAGGCGTTCTGGTGGGGATCTTAAAGACCCATTCGGCCCATTCTGTTGAAGCATGATAAAGCCAGCTAATTAGTTCAGCGTCGGGTGATGCATCATGCATCCCTTTTTTCATTGACGATAATGAAGTGTATAATACATCCCATGGGTCTGTTTTTGAACACCGGGGACAAGCGATCTCCCCTTTATAGGGTTCTCTTGATGATATAGAACTTGCGCAGGTTGTCGTTCTTTCGCCATGCGAAATATTAATCATTCCTCCCAGTTCCGGTACTTCGCTAAAGATTGTATTGACGACCTGGTAGAGATACTCCTGTGCATTATTGCTCATCGGACAGAAATTAACCGTATTGCCTCTTCGAACTCCTCCCAGTTCAGGATATTGGTCCAGGACATAGATATCCTTGTAGTATGGTGGCTGGTTACCCCATGCACGAGGTTCGATAGTGAAAATGTAAGTTTTTATACCGTATCGAAGGCACTGTGCTACCGTTCTCCTTAACTTTTCCAGGCGTTTTTTACCATCTTTACCCGCCTCAGGTGTAAATTTCGTTGTAACAAGATCGCGGAATTCAACTGTCAGCCATAGCCCGTTTACACCATCATGTGCCAGGCGGTTCAGGTATTGATCGGGATAATAATCAACATCATCCATCAATTCATCTCTCATGGCGGGCGGACGTTTTATAGGACCATAAACACAACGCGAGATCCGCCTCTCCACAACCGTGTGTTTTTCTGTCGTTCCCAGAGGTAAGTATGGTCCCCTGAGTCTCAGCATCTCATCCTCAAGCTGAAAAATACCCCTGCGAATGCCCTCCTCATCCCCTGCCAGGATACGACAGCCTTTCGGCTCAATCTCCAGCCTGAAAGCCTCACCCTTAAGGTCAGGTGATAGTACCGTCTCTATCGTGTACTCCCCTTTATCGGCTGTCACATTCCCGGCAGCCAGAAATGTACGCAGATCCTCATATGCCGTTTCAAGACGATTCTTCGGGTCTAAAAAATTCTCTTTAATGGTTACTCCTTTTGACAAATCTGCCTGCTCAGGGCCGGCACTCTTTAGTTCCCAGGCATGCTTCGTCCACAAAGGGGATTTAAGATCCCCTATAAATTTCCAGGTATCCTCACCTGGTTGAGGAGGTACGCTCTTCATGTAAAGGCTATCACCAAAAACGACAACATCGTTCTTGCCGGTTCTCTGAGTACAGCTGCCACAAAAGATTAATGCAACGATAATTGCATAAATACTACATTTTGTTTGCAAATGCTTCGCCATATTTTGTATTCTAACTTATGCGGTTCTGAAA
>JAFGNY010000152.1 GCA_016926765.1 Bacteroidales bacterium
CCGGAAGATATCAAAGATAATCCCCTTCACCTTGTCGGGGATACCAATACCAGTATCCTTGACCCAGAATCTCAAAAACTTCCGGTCATCGAGGACTTCTTTCACTACTCCGTATTCGACTGATCCCTGAGGGGTGAATTTCAATGCATTTTTCAACAGATTCATCAGGATCTGGAGGAGTTTTGCCTTGTCAGCCAGGATCCACAGTTCCTTGTCCTCATCCGCGAAAAAAGACCGGATTTCCAAATCTTGCTTCTGCATTTTAATTTGTTCTCCCCGTACTGTACGATCTACCTGATCCATCAACTGCTGAAGAGAGTGATTCCCGTTAGTTAATTTAACCGATCCGCTTTCCAGAACCGAGATATGTAAAATATCCTCAATGATCTCCAGCAAATGATACCCGCCCTTCTTAATATGTTTCACAAATTCCAGGATATCATCCATGGGAGTTTCTTCATCAATGAGCTGGGAAAACCCTATCACAGCATTCAAGGGGGTGCGCAATTCATGCGACATCGTTGCCAGAAAAGCAGATTTTACCCGATCAGACTCCTGTGCTTTTTCCAACGCTTCAACCAGTTCACTTTCAGCTTTTTTTCGTTCCACCGAGATACTGATCTGTTGTGATACCATCTCAAGCATCACCAGATCGTTTTCGGTATAAGCATTTTCATTCGTGTAACTCTGCACAACAAATACTCCAATTACCTTCCCTTTGATCATCAGGGGAACGCCCAGCCATACCTTTGCTTTCTCCCCGATAGTCTCAATCTTCCCACAATCAGCTAACTGATCCAAATCGGGCCGCCTCCCAAGAAGTGGTTTTCTAGTCCTGATCACATAGGCAGTCAGTGTTTTTCCTGCGGGAAACGATGTAATTGTGTCCTTCTGGTCGGCAAAGTAGGGAATGGAGATCTGATCTGTTGACTCATCGTACATAGCAATATAAAAATTAGTCGTGTCGATGAGTGTTGAGAGTTGGTTCTGGATAAACTTCATCAGCTCTTCCAGGTTGCTGGTTGTATTTGTAAAATTTGAAATAGTATAAATGGCCTTCTGGATCTGGTTTTCCCGAATTCTTCCCACATAATCGCCAATCTGCTTCGTGATCGTAATGATCATCTCTTTCTCTTCCTGCAGCAACATTGGAGAATCAACATGGTTGGCGCTGACCGCCATACCAACTTCAATTTTCCCTACAATCCTGGATTCATACAAGATATCGGAGGCATAGAACCGGGTACACATTGAGAAATTCTTCCCTTCGTAAATTACTCCTTCAATCACCAGCCTGCAACAGGTGTTCTCCTCATCCTGGAAGCCCAGGGGGATCAGTTCAAGAATTCCCCGGGCAAACTCCTCTATGTTGTTACTGATCTCAGCAATGATGGCAATATTGTGGATGACGTTCAGCTCCTTGATCCGTTCCTGAACTTTTCGTTCTGCTTTCATTCGGCTGAAGGCAATCCCCAGGGTTGACCCAACCTCTTCAAAAAACGCAATCATGGAAAGGGTGAACCGGTTGGGCGTCTTGTCATTCAACTGAAGCAAGCCGATCACCTCTTCGCCACAGCGTAAAGGGATGAGCGCAACTGATTCAAAACCCTCGGCATTGCAGCGGTTCCTGTAGTGCGATGGATCATTGGTTTGGGAATTCTCGGCAATAAACCGGGTGGTCGAGTTTGTCCAGAAACTTCCATTGGATGTAAAAAAAGGCAATGAAGGGTCAGTTCTGCCCTGAATGACATTCCCACACATACATTCAATCACCGAAATCCCATGCTCATCAACAAGGGACTCTCCGGATTCATTCTGGGCACATAAATAATTCTCTGATTTTCTAAAATCGTCAGAAAAACCGATTGATTCAAAATAGGGATAATCATGCTCCAGTTTCAGCCTGATGCCAAGAGCTTCAATATGCGTGTATTCTTTCATCTCAACAAGGATCTCACTGAGCAATTTTTGCCAGCTATTAGGCCGGTTGAGGATAGATAAAATTCTGGTAGTTAACGACTTTTGATTTATTCCTTCTTTCCGTTCAATCGCGTGATGGATCGTGCGAATCAACAACTGCTCATCAATCTGACCCTTTACAAGATAATCCTGTGCCCCCACCTGAACTGCCAATATCCCGGCAGCACTATCGGCCAATCCGGTTACAACAACGACCGGAAGCATAGGATCAGCAGTCATCAGTTTTTCGAGCGTGGTGATTCCCTGGCTATCGGGCAATCCGAGGTCAGCCACCACCACATCGATCTTCGTGGATCCCAGTTTCTCAAGACCATCCATCAACGAAGTCACCCAATAGATCTCGCATTTTTTTCCGCTATGGTTGTCGTACTTCAGAAACTCCTGAATCAGTCTCGCATCGCCGGGATTGTCGTCGATCAGAAGGACGTTGATTGTTTTAGTATTCATACGCCCTTCCCGTCATAGATTGTCCTCATGATTCCCCTGATAGAGGCAAACTCATTGGTTTTATCCAGAAAAAAGTCGGTTCCCAGTTCCATACATTTCTTCCGGTATTGCGGATAGGGGAAATTGGTAAGGATGAGTATCTTGACCTCCTTGTTCTTCTTTCGGATTTTTTCCAGGATCTTGATTCCATTTTCACCGGGGAGGTGAATATCGAGGATGATCACATCGGGGTAACGTTCGCTGCAGGCTGAATAGGCCTCTGTAGCGTTGCCGGCCAGCGCTATATTAGTTGGTTCTTCAAATTCCCGGATTAGCTCAACGAGTCGCTTACGGATCAATTCCGAATCATCTACAATCAGTATATTCATTGTATAAGTTTTAATGAGAATGCAAGGTACGATCTTGTGAGGGGGGAATGCTATAGGTCAACTACTGAAAGTTTTGTAGGGGATTTCCTACATCCCTTGTCAATCCACCAGCCCCTCCCGGATCGCGAACCGGATCAGGTCGGCGGTAGTCTTCAGGTTCAATTTCTCCAGGATCCGTTCTCGGTACGTGCTGATGGTTTTTGAGCTGAGGAAGAGTTCCTCACTGATCTCCTTGATTGATTTTCCGGAAGCCAGGAGGCACAGCACTTCAAATTCCCGGTCCGACAACGAATGATAGACCGGTTTGTCGTCGGGCTGGTCAAAATCGGTGGCAATGATCTCCGCCAGGGAGGAGGTGATGTACTTCTTCCCTGCAGCCACTTTTTTGACAGCTTTTATCAGTTCTTCGGGAAGGGTTGATTTAGGAAGATAGCCGGCGGCGCCTGATTTAAGCGCCCGGATGGCGTATTGCTCCTCGGGGTGAACGCTTAACATCAGAACGGCTGTTTGAGGAGAGGATATCTTCAGATCTTTCAGCAGTTCCAACCCGTTCCTTCCCGGCATCGAGATGTCAAGCAATACAACGGTGAAATCGGTATTGCTGACTTTCTGAAGCATCTCATTCCCATCACTTGCCTCCTCAATCAAAGCAATTTCGGAATATTCTGTCAGGATTTGCCTGATTCCCTGCCGTACAATGGGATGGTCGTCGGTTATGAGTATGCTGATCATGTTCTCGGAATTTCTACAATGATCTCTGTTCCTTTATCCGGTTCTCCGGCGATGGAGAATGTTCCTCCGCAAAGGTGTGTACGCTCTTCCATTCCAATGATCCCGAATGATTGCTTCATCGCTGTTTCTTCCTGTGAAAATCCAATTCCATTATCTTTGATCCGCAATCTCCAGGAACTTTCTTTCTGAATGAGGCTGATCATGACATTTGTCGCCTCAGCATGCCGCATGATGTTGGTCAGCGACTCCTGAACAATACGAAAGACCTGTATTTCCGTAGTTGACGGCATGGTCAGATCGTCGGGCAGAATATTCACGATACAGGGTGTATCGGTTCTGGCAGAGAACTCATTAGCCTGCCATACGATGGCAGCTGCAATGCCCAGATCGTCAAGGATACTTGGCCGCAACTGGGAGGAGATCTGCTTGACCCGTGTAACTGTTTCGAGGAGGAGCTCCTGCACCTTGTACAGCTTATCCGATACTTCGGGAAAATCTGCCGGCAGCCGGCAGGCTATCCAGGAAAGGTCTATATTCATGGCCGTCAGCTTCTGGCCCAGATCATCATGCAGATCCTGTGCAATTTCCTTCCGTTCCTCTTCCCTCACCTCCTGAATATAGGTTGCCAGATCACGGAGTTTCTGCGTGGTCTCCCTCAGAGCCCGTTCCGCTTTGATCCTGTCGGTAATGTCCCGGATCAATCCCAGGCTGCCAAGAACTTTATTTCCTTCAAAAAAGAGAGTAGCTTTCAACTCACCCTGGAACAGAGAATTATCCTTCCGTTTCATGGTCAAAATAAGGTCTCGTTCCGTTTGGTTGGTTTTCATCGAAAACCTGAATTTCTTGAGGGCAAGCGGAATCTGGCTCTTTTCAAGAAAACCAGTAAAAGGCTTTCCGAGCATTTCATCCTGGGAGTAACCAAAAATTTCCAGCGAGGCGGGTGAGATGTACACGATCCTGCCCGCTTTATCGGTCATGTAGATTACATCCTGGATCTGCTCGGTTATTCCACGGAATTTATTTTCACTCTCTTTGAGCGCC
>JAFGNY010000153.1 GCA_016926765.1 Bacteroidales bacterium
ATAGTTCTGGTCCAAGTCAGGGAATAGGAATGAGTAATACCGTTGAAGGGTAGCATCAAAATAGGCTGCATCAAACCACTCACGTCCCGATTTGATCAGGTTGATATCATCATTTTCATAGAATGCATAGTCGTTGAACCAAGTGATGGTATTGGTAGCTGGCAGAGATGTGCCATGATCTGCTATCAGTCTCTTTCCGGGGACTCCGCCAAACGTCAGAAAATAAAAGGTGTTATTGGAATAGATATTCTTCTGATGCCTGAATAATCCGTCAGCGCCTGAATAATACCAGGTGTCAGGCGACTCCCCGTAAAACAGGATATAATCTCCCGGCCCAAACTCGCCATCTTCTTCGCCGGAAACCCTGATGGAAAGTTCCCGAAGATCGTCGATCCTCGGTGCATCGTTGGCTTCCGGAAGCATCCCGCCTCCATTCCCATAGATTTTAATCGTATGGGCATCAATTCCGGAGAGGTTGATATCTGAAGCGATCAGGTCTTCATAGGAGAGGCTGTAAAGCCCTCTGGCGGAAGCCGAAAACTTATACCAGGTACCACTGGCCAGCACCGAGTGTTCAGCGAAGTCAACAACAGAAGTGGAAGAGAGCTCCGGTTGATTCTCTTTGAAATAGCAGGTCAGAGTGAACGAAATGATCTTCTCGATCCTGCCATTCTCCAGGTTGACCCGGAACGGCAGAAAAGAGATCTCTGTAAAAAGTTCTTTTCGTTGCGTAACAATTTGAGCCGATGGATTCACCGTGGAAGGAATGCAGTTCACATCACCGATAGCAAGGATCTCGGGTGGAGTCAGGGGCCTGTATATCACAGAAGAGAGCTCGACCCGGTCGATTCGTCCGTCCGGAGCGGAAAGCGGGCTCCGGTGATAGTAAACAGGTAGTTTTCCTGTTTCATCCGACATCACTGAACCGGAGAAGGTTAGTAGTGGAATCCACTCTCCCGGCGCTGCTTCAACGGATTTGACAGCTTGCCATTGAAGGGTTGTCTGGAGGGTCAGAGGAGAGGCTGGTCCACTTCCGGATGGCTGGGCGATAAGATGTTCAGGCAATAGGAAGAACACACTTATCGTTATAAAGCACAAAATGATAAATCTGCACATACACCAATTAGATCAAAAAGAGATGAACAAAGAACGATTTAATTTTTGTATTATTGTTGTCCGAAATCAGCAAGTTACCTATAATAGTATGACTCCGGATGTTTAAAAAAGTTGTCCCGATTCCGCTCTTATTTTTTCTGCTGCCGGTGATGCGGCTTGTGGCTCAGGATCCTCAGTTTTCGCAGTTTTATGCCAACCCCCTCTACCTGAATCCCGCCCTGGCGGGGGCTCCTATTTGCCCGCGTCTCATTGCCAACTACCGGAACCAGTGGCCTTCTGTTGAAAAAGCATTCATCACATACAACGCCTCCTACGACCAATATGTTGATTTTCTTCACGGAGGGGTCGGGTTGTTGTTCACAGCCGATCGTGCGGGAAGCGGGAACCTCAACACCACGATGATCAGTCTGATGTATGCGTATAAATTTAACATCACCAGCCGGATCTATGCCAGTGCTGCACTCCAGGTCACGTATTACCAGCGGAGACTCGTTTGGGAAAACCTCCTTTTCGAAGATATGATCGATCCCCAAAATGGGTTTGTCCTCCCCACTTCTGAAAAACAACCCGACCAGGAGAGGGTAGGTGTTCCGGATTTTTCTGCCGGCCTTTTCGTCGGGTATGAAAATCTGGTTTACGGAGGCCTTTCTGTATCACACCTTACTCAGCCGGGTATTGGATTTTATGCGGATGCCACTGCACAGCTTAACATGAAGATAACAATCCATGCAGGCTCTGTGATCAACCTGAGAAAAGGAGGCAGCTATGATGAAGATAAGGAGTTCTCCATTTCCCCCAACATCCTCTATCAGCAGCAGTTCAAATATCACCAGTTAAACATAGGATTTTACCTCACCGTTGATCCGTTTGTAGGCGGATTGTGGTTCAGGCATAATTTTGAAAATGCTGATGCCGTCATCCCATTCATCGGCATCCATTACAAAAACCTCCGGGTTGGCTATAGCTATGACTTCACGATCAGCAGCCTGCGGGGCGCTTCGGGAGGAGCTCACGAAATATCGGCATCCTGGCAGTTTCCCTGCATAGAAAAAAGAAGGCATATCCGTGCAATAAAATGCCCCAGATTTTAGTTATATATGTCAAATTTTGGGAGAATTTACTATTTTTGCCTTGCAATTTCATCACCCACCAATAAAACTGAATCCGATGAAAATCAAACAAATTCTTCAACTCAGCGCTCTGATTGCCGTCGTTCTGTCAGCAGCCTCTTGTAAAAAAGAGACCTCCAGTACAACCGGCTGGTCTTACAATGACCCAAAGAATGGTGGGTTTGAAGTTCGACCCTACCAGGAACAGGAGACAGGTCCCGGACTTGTTTTCATTGAAGGAGGTTCATATACAATGGGGCAAACCCAGGATGATGTGATGTATGAATGGAATAACCAGCCACGTCGTGTCACCATAGCCAGCTTTTACATGGATGAAACCGAAGTCAGGAATCTTGACTACCTCGAATACCTCTACTGGCTGAACCGCGTTTATGCTGCCGATTATCCGGGTGTTTACCGGAAAGCGCTGCCCGATACCCTGGTATGGCGAGACAAACTGGCATACAACGAGCCGTTGGTTGAATACTATTTCCGGCATCCTGCCTATCGCAACTACCCGGTAGTTGGAGTCACATGGCTGCAAGCCAACGATTATACTGCCTGGAGAACCGACAGGGTCAACGAGATGCTCCTGATCAAGAAAGGCATCCTGGCAATGGATCCCGCACAGAAAAACGATATCAATTTTAACACCGAAGCCTACCTGGCGGGACAATATGAAGGCCTGGTGGATAAACCGATGCCCGACCTCAATCCTACTGGTACAGGGACCCGTAAGGTGAAGATGGAAGATGGCATCATGTTACCGAAATACCGTCTTCCTACCGAAGCCGAATGGGAATATGCTGCCCTTGGCCTCATCGGGAACACTCTCTATGAGCGAGTGGTTGAAAAGAAAAATTATCCCTGGAACGGAAACTATGTACGGACCAGCGAATCCAGGTACTACGGAAGTTTCATGGATAACTTCAAACGGGGAACTGGAGACTATATGGGGGTTGCCGGCAACCTGAACGACGGCGCTGATATTCCTGCACCCGTTGGATCCTACTTCCCCAACGACTACGGCCTATATAATATGGCAGGGAATGTCAGTGAATGGGTCCTCGATGTCTATCGTCCCCTGAACTCTTACTATGTGGCCGGACTCCGCCCTTTCCGCGGAAACGTGTTCATGACACCTGAAACAGATGAAGAGGGATTCCTGGCTGAAAAAGATAGTCTGGGGCATATGAGATATCGTCCGGTTTCTCCTGAAGAAGCGATGAACCGGAAAAATTACCGTACAGCCGACGTGATCAACTACCTGGATGGTGACTATGAATCCCTGATCAATGAAGAGGACTGGACCAAAACGCCCGATAGTCTCTCCACAGACCTGATGTACCAGTATGGAGTGACCTCGCTGATCACCGACAGGGCCAGGGTATACAAAGGAGCCAGCTGGAAAGACCCTGCCTTCTATTTAAGCCCGAGTACACGCCGGTTCCTCGATGAAGCCGAAGCATCCGATGCCATCGGTTTCCGCTGTGCCATGACACGCGTGGGAGGCGAATATCCCAAATAATTCATTCGCCGCAACCAACGAATTAAATATTGTAGGGGCAACCGGACCGGTTGCCCCTACTGTTTTTATGAATTTTCCCGTCGTTTTTCCGGCCAATCACCATTTTTTGTAATTTTACCTCTCCTGTTCACACCTGTATGGTCAAGAGCATCCCTGTTACAACCGAACAACTTTACGCACATTATCGACGCTGTTCCGTAATCACCACCGATAGCCGGAAAATTCCTCCCGGATCCATCTTCTTCGCCCTGAAAGGGGAAAACTTCAATGGAAACCTGTTTGCTGCCCAGGCCCTGGAAAAGGGAGCTGCTTTCGCCGTGGTGGATGATCCCGCGATGAGTCAGGATCAACGGTACCTTCTTGTCCATAACGTGTTACAAAGCCTGCAGGAGATCGCCAGAACTCACCGGCAACAAATGCATATCCCGGTGATTGGGATCACAGGCAGCAATGGTAAGACAACCACGAAAGAGTTGATCCATGCTGTGCTCTCCTCCCGCTATTTAACCCGTTCCACTTCCGGAAACCTCAACAACCACATCGGGGTTCCTCTCACCCTGTTATCCATTCGTCCCGAAACTGAGATCGCAGTGATTGAGATGGGTGCCAACCACCCGGGAGAGATCGCCTTCCTTTGCGAACTTGCCCGTCCGACACACGGACTGATCACGAATATAGGTAAAGCACACCTGGAAGGATTCGGAAGCTTTGAAGGAATAATCCGCGCCAAAACTGAGTTGTACACCTTCCTCAGAAAGAATATGGGAAACGTGTTTCTGAATGCAGGTGATAGCTTATTAGCGAAGTATGCAACCGGCCTGCCGGCAATTATGTATGGATTGGTCGCAGAGGCCGGCACTTCAGGAAAAATAATTTGGAAGAAGGAAGAAGGGAGAGGGAAGAGGGAAGAAGATGGACTGTCAGGGGTTGAGATCACCTTCCCGGATGGTCAAAAACGCGAGGTCATTTCCAGCTTGTTTGGTTCTTACAATGCCCTGAACCTGCTGGCTGCCGCTGCTGTCGGATACCATTTCGATATCCCTCCTTTGGATATAGCTGCATCCCTTGAAGCCTGTATCCCTGCCAATAACCGCTCCCAGATTTACCGTTCCGAGCGGAATCTTCTGGTGCTTGATGCCTATAACGCAAATCCCAGCAGCATGAGCGCCGCGTTACACGATTTCGACAGGAGTTTCCAGGGCAACAACGTGGTGATCCTAGGCGACATGCTCGAATTAGGAAAGGAATCGGAAGATGAACATCTTGCCATTCTCGGGATCCTTGAGAAATTAAATTTTGATAAGGTATTTCTGATCGGTCCCATCTTTTCTAAGCTGAATAAAAATCCCGACTGGATAACATTTGAAGACACCC
>JAFGNY010000154.1 GCA_016926765.1 Bacteroidales bacterium
GTACCACCCAGGGAACCGTGAGTGATATGAACGGAGCGTTCACACTTGCAAGTCTTCCGGCGGGTAGTCTTACCATTTCTGTAAGTTTTGTCGGATATCTTACCGAATCGCATACCGTAGAACTGGCAGAAGGAGGAAGTGCCAACATCGATTTTCTGCTGATCGAAGATCTTCAGCAGCTTTCAGAAGTTGTTGTCGTCGGCTACGGTACGGCAAAAAAAAGCGACCTTACCGGAGCGATCGGAACAATCGATACCGAGGAGCTGAACAAACTCTCAACTATTAATGCCGCTCAGGCCATGCAGGGGCGGGTTGCCGGCGTGATGGTAACTGCCAACTCCGGAGCTCCCGGTGATGATGTGGCTGTGCGTATCAGGGGGGTAAGTACGGTTAATAATTCAGATCCACTTTATGTGGTGGATGGATTCCCAACCGGTAGCATTGCACACATCAATCCTTCCGATATCGAAAGGATGGACATTCTGAAGGACGCTTCGGCAACGGCGATCTATGGTAACCGCGCTGCTGCCGGTGTCATTATGATCACCACTAAGAAAGGTTCAGAGAAGAAATCCACTATCAGCTTTAATGTTACGCACGGAATACAATCGCCGAACAAAATCATCGACGTACTTAATGCCCAGGAATATGCCCAGGCAAAGTATGCCGCTCATGATAACGCTGCCATCATCAGAAACCAACCAACACGTTTGCTCTCGGGAAGCGGATCAAATCTGGACAGCACCTTTCAGGCTGTACTCAGTGATCCTTCATTCCTGGGTACGGATTGGCAAAATGAAGTTCTCCAGGATGGGACCGTTCAGAACTATGAACTCTCCATCAACGGGGGAAATGAGCGCAGCACTTACAACCTGTCAGGGAGCTACAACCATGAAGAAGGTATTGTGATCAACACCTGGGCAAAACGCTACGTACTGCGGCTCGCAGGTACCTCCAAGGTCAATAAAATGCTGACGGGTAACTATAGCTTGTCATACAGGAACATGGAACGGGTTAATCCTGACAGAAGCATTTGGGGACAGAGTGTGCTTCCCAATGCCCTGGTTGCCGATCCGATTTCAAGCGTGATGCGTCCCGACACAAATTATTGGGGCGGTGTGAACATTAGTCAGGGTGTGAACCCGGTTGCAGCTGCTGACCGAGGCAAGAACAACAGGACCAAAATTGACCAGATGGTCGGCAATGTCGGAATGGATTTCGAACCTCTTCCGGGTCTGGTATTTTCCACAAAGCTGGGTATCGATCAATACTGGCAAAGGGATAAGAACTTTATCGGCCTCTATAATATCGGCCAGAAAGACCTGTCAACTGAATCATCCCTCAGTGAGGCTTATGTCAGAGACTTCGGATGGAACAACTCGAACTACATTAATTATAACAAGTCGATTGGCAAGATAACCTTCAATGTGATGGCCGGTCAGGAATGGTCAGCATTCAAACATGAACGAATGACCTACACGGTTTACGGAGTTCCTGAAAGTGAAGCCCTGCATTATCCTCATTTTCTGCAATATGAGACAAATCCTTCATTCAATGGTGACTTCTCGCAAACCAACCGTCCCTATTATGAGACAAAGCTGTCATCCCTGTTTGGAAGAGCATTCTTCAGCTATAATGATCGCTATCTGATCACGGCTACTTTCCGTCGGGATGGTGCATCGCAACTAAACGAAGAATATCAGTGGGGTTTCTTTCCTTCCGCATCGGTGGGCTGGAATATAAAAAATGAGGACTTCATGAAAAATATAGAGGTGCTTTCAATCCTGAAACTCCGCGGTGGCTGGGGTAAAACCGGTAACATTGGATCACTTTATGATCCCTATGCTCTTTATGCCGTTACCACACCCGGTTTGGATATGGTGGGTGAAGGTGATGCCACCCTTACCGGTGCTATTCAGACGGTTAATCCTAACCCGACACTGCAATGGGAAACGGTTAACCAGATCAATGCCGGTATCGACTTTGGTTTCTTCAAGAATCAACTTGTAGGTTCACTGGATGTCTTTGATAAGACTACAACGGGTATGATCGTAATCATTGATCCTCCGTATATGGCAGGGGCACTTGCTTCGGCAGGGAATTACGGCGAAATGAACAGTAAGGGGCTTGAGCTGGAAGCCAGTTATCGTGCCAAAGCAGGCCCGGTAAATCTGGAAATCGGGGGTAACATTACCTTCCTTACAAAACCCATGATTACCCGCTGGGCAGAACCTACGCCCGCAGGTACTGTTACTAAATACAATAATATCACCATGACCAAGGACAGCTCGGAAATGGCTGCCTTCTGGGGATATGAAACAGACGGACTCCTTTCGCAGGAGGATATTGACAATACCTACATTGTAAACGATGGAGATACCGCCTACACCTATGAAGGCCCCTGGTATTTCTATCCCGGACAGTTGAAACTGGTAGACCAGAACGGAGACGGCCAGCTCGATGAAGAGGATAAAGTAAATATTGGCAGTGCCAATCCGGATTTCTTCTATGGATTCTATATCAATGTGGAAGCTTACGGTTTTGATCTCAGCATGTTCTGGCAGGGAGTTTATGGAAATGAACTGATCAACGGACTGAATGCCTGGTCGCTGGTTCCTCAGGAAGGGGACGGCAACTTACGGACCACCGTACTGGATGCCTGGACTCCTGAGAATCCCGACAGCGAAGTTCCCCGCCTGGTGCAGGGAAACGGGATCATCCAATCCTACTTCAATGATTACCTCATAGAGGATGCCAGCTACCTACGTCTGAAGAATATCCAGCTTGGCTATACCCTGCCGCAGAATATTTCCAGGTATGCAGGCATGGAACGATTCCGGATCTATGTGTCTGCTGAAAATTATCTGACTATCACCCAATATACAGGCTATGATCCTGAAGTCGGAAGCATCCAGTACAGTAACACCCTGCAACGCCTCGATCCACTTTCTCAGGGTATCGATCAGGCGAACTATCCCATTGCCAAGCGTATCCTGTTTGGTTTAAACATAACTTTCTAACCCGTAAAATGATTCGATCATGAATAAGCGAATATATATCATTCCCTTAGTTGCAGCCATCCTGATATTGGTTGGATGCAGTGAGTTCCTGGATGAACGACCTGTTGGTCAGGAGACCGTTGATAGTTTCCTGGGAGATCCGGCAACAACTGCCGACAATTTCGAGCAGATGCTGCATGCCGCCTATAGTGTCTTTACTATAAGTGAAAGCTCATGGCGCGGAAACTCACACTATTTTGAGAATATGATCTCTGACTGGCTTTCCGATGATGTGGAAAAAGGCGGAAACGGAGCCAGTGATTTCCCCGAGATGCTGGATATGCGTGCCTGGATGGCCCTGCCTTTATCCACCGCGGCATCGCACTACGGTACTCCCTGGATGGTCGGGTACCTGGGTGCAGGTCGCGCCAATACAATCCTGGTTTTACTTGAAGAGTATAAGGATAACCTGAGTGATGCCGAATACAACCGGATCAAAGGAGAATGTTTGTTCATCCGGGGATATTTCTACTATCTCCTGGCCAGAGCATTTGGAAGTGTTCCCTATTTTGATGAACCATTAACTCCGGATCAATACTTCGATCAATCAAAACTTTCACCCGAAGAACTCTATGCTGAGATCGAAGCGGATTTCAGCGAGGCAGTCGGCCTGCTGCCTGAAAAATCAGCATGGACCACTGTATGGCCGGGAGGTCGTGCCACCAAAGGTGCAGCCCGCGCTATGCTTGCACGAGTACTAAGTATGGAAATTGGTTTCGGTTTCAATGATGCCGGCTGGCAGGATGTCTATACACAGACCTCGGCAATCGTCAGCTCGGGTGAATATGCCCTGCTTGCCAATTATGCCGTAGTATGGGCCGATGAAGGTGAAATGGGAACAGAGTCTGTATTCGAGGTTCCCTGTGCCGATTTCGGAGGCGGATATGGTTCTCCGGGTGGAAATATGATGGTTCGTATGACGACCCTCCGTCAGGATGCAACGCTGACATACGGTGCGAATACACCTACCGGAGGCTGGGGATTCTCAACCCCCACCCAGGAGCTTTTCGATGAATTCGAAGAGGGCGATCCACGCAGGGAATGTACCATCATTGCTGACGGAGACTATTTTATGGGCGATGAGATCCCGACCATTATTTCCGGAGACTGCCCTGACGGCTATTGGCTGAGAAAATACGCTGCTGCGGATCCGAGGCAAAATACCCATGGTGAAAACAACATGCGGGTGATACGCTATGCCGAAGTACTCCTGACGCATGCCGAAGCCTGTTACCATACCGGTCGCGAAGGTGATGCCCTCGCAGCCCTTACAGAAGTGCGTACACGGGCCCAGAACTCGACCCTCCCGAAAGGTTCCGTTCCGGGCGATCCGGAAGCTTATGCCCCAAATCCGGGAACCCTGGCAGATATAACAGCTACCGGCGGGCAGGCCCTGCTTGATGCGATCAAGCACGAACGCCGTGTGGAACTGGCTGGTGAAGGCATCCGCTACTACGACCTGTTACGCTGGGGCGAGTACGAAGATGTTCTTGTGAATGTGATCATCCCGAATGATTACTTCCTGAGTACCCTGAATCCCAGTGAGGTTCGTGCAGCGTACCAAAGCCACCTGATCGATGGCATTGTTCCCTCACTGCCCATCCCGTCTGACGAAGTGGAAACCTATCGTATCGAACAGAATCCGGGGTACTAGGAGGCTGTAGATATGTCTGAACAATATATAGTCAATAACCCGGTGTTTCCAGATGGAATTACCGGGTTATTTTCTACCTGAAATAATCAAATTTCCTTACATTTATTACTATCCAAAGCTTCTGATTCTCATAGGATATGGAAGAATTCGCAGAAAGGTTTCTTAAATTGAGAAAAAATGAATGCAGAGCAAAATAAGATGTTGAAATACCTGGATGCTTTTGCCCACCGCCAGTTGGATGATTTCATTATGCCCTTCTGGCGAACACATGCCATCGATCATGAACTGGGAGGCTTCCACGGACAGATCAACAACGACATGGGGATCATTCGTGATGCAGAGAAGGGATTGATCCTGAATGCCCGCATCCTTTGGACTTTCAGCACCGTTTACGGAAAGCAGGGTAATGAAGAAGACCTGAAACTGGCACACAGGGCCTGTGACTACATATCCGAATTCTTTTTTGATGCTGAGAACGGTGGCTACTACTGGTCACTTTTCCCGGACGGTACCCCGAAAGAAACCAAGAAACAGATCTATGCCCAGGCATTCGTAATTTATGGCCTGTCGGAATATTATAAAGTCACAAAGGACCCGCAAATACTGCAAAAGGCAATAGACCTCTTTCACCTCATCGAAGAGAAATCATTTGATACTGAAAAAAACGGCTATATAGAGGCCCGGAACAGGGAGTGGCAGGTAATGGACGACATCCGCCTGAGTGCACGCGATATGAATGTCGCAAAATCCATGAACACCCACCTGCATATCCTGGAAGCCTATGCAAACCTTTACCAGGTCTGGAAAGATCCATTCCTGAAAAAACAGCTGGAAAACCTGATCCGCATATTTGCCGATATTATCGTAAGCAACACGGATCACCACCAGCATCTCTTTTTCGATGCCGACTGGAAGTCACAATCCACCGGGATCTCCTACGGCCACGATATCGAGACCAGTTGGCTGCTGCACGAAGCTGCCCTGATCTCGGAAAATGAGGAACTTATCGACCGGATCACCGGGCTAAGTATAAAAATGAGCGATGCCGTAAAGGCGGGGATCGCCCCGGGCGGAGCCCTCTGCTATGAAAGCGACCGGGAAGGCAAACATGAGGAACGGGAAATTGAATGGTGGGCCCAGGCAGAAGCTGTTGTGGGCTACCTGAACACCTATGCCCTCACAGGCGAAGAGTCCAACCTGCAAATTGCCTTTACCATTGCTCAGTTTATTGAGAAATATATCGTCGACAAGGAACACGGTGAATGGTTTTTCCGGGTAACGGAAGAAGGAAAACCCATCCTGTCGCACGAGAAAGCCGGATTCTGGAAATGCCCCTATCACAATGCCCGGGCCTGCCTGGAAATTATGCACCGCCTTGAGCTGTTAAATCCTTAAAATCTTCACTATGAAAAAGAAGACTATCTTGATCTCATCGATCCTTCTGTTGTTGATAGGAGGCATTTATTCCTGCAAACCGGGTCCCGAATACAGTGTTCCGGAGATCCTGAACCTGAACGAAGGATGGAGTTTCCAAATGGAAGGCGATACGGACCGGTTGCCGGCAGGTGTTCCCGGTTGTGTTCACACCGACCTGCTGGCCAACAA
>JAFGNY010000155.1 GCA_016926765.1 Bacteroidales bacterium
CACCACGACAACCATGATCGCCCATATCTTCCATACCGCCCAAAAACCTTTCCTGGCCTTTCTGGGAGGAATCTCGAAGAACTTCGGTACGAACTTTTTTCAGTCGGCAGTAGGCAGTGGGCAGGCACCACCACACCAAGGCGCCACATGCATTGTTGAAGCTGACGAGTTCGACCGCTCCTTCCTGCATCTCTCGCCCGATATCGCCATCATCACCTCCATGGATGCCGACCACCTCGACATCTACACACATAAAAACCGGATGAAAAAGTCGTTTGCGGAGTTCGCCACAAGAATCCGGAATAACGGTTCGCTGATCATCAAAGATGGTATTGAACTTGATTGCGAGTTTACCGACGGAATAACTGTCTACCGCTATAACTTGACGGGGAAAACCGGTTTTCATGCAGCCAATATTGAGATCCGGAATGGGTTGATCCATTTTGACTTCATCACACCTTCCGGAAAGTTACCCGGGTTTGTGCTTGGTATCCCTGGCATGTTTAACCTGGAGAATGCGATCGCTGCCTTAGCCGCCGGTTGGCTCAGCGGCATCCCGGAAATAGAACTGCGGTGTGCGATGCATCATTTCAGCGGAGTGGTCCGCCGGTTCGATCTACGCATCCGGCGGGATGATTTCGTCTACATCGACGACTATGCCCATCACCCGGAAGAGCTGCATGCCTGCATCCGGGCAGTCAGGGAACTCTATCCGGGGAAACGCATCACCGGGGTCTTTCAGCCTCATCTTTACAGCCGCACCCGCGATCTAGCCGATGATTTTGTCAGGGTGCTGGCTGAACTCGACGCCCTCATCCTGCTTGATATCTATCCGGCACGGGAACAACCTGTTGAAGGGATTCATTCCCGGATGCTGCTTGAACGGATCCATCTTTCCGATAAGATGCTGTGTGACAAAGAAGAGCTACTAGATATCCTTGAGGCACATCGCCCTGAAGTACTATTGACCCTTGGTGCGGGTGATATTGATCAGCTTGTGCAACCCATTACTGAACGGTTTGGGCCGTCGCAAAAAACGAAACCGCCAGACACCACTGAAGAAAACTGGGGGATGAAACCATGAGACTTAAAAAAAAGATCCGGCGGGTTTTCAATCTGATCCTTTGGGGAAGTCTTGTTGCAGGAGCAGGCGTTTTGCTTGGTTTTGCTGATTATGAACAAAACGGCACCATCTGTCGCCGCCTGCACTATGATCTGATCTATGGCGACTCCGATCCGCTGATCACTGAAGCGGATGTGGACTCCCTGATTCGTTCAGCAACCGGACAAGTAAAGGGGAAACCATTGTATCAGGTCAATACCGAAAAAATTGAGCGGATTCTCCGCACTTATCCATATGTAGATGATGTACACGTGTATGGCACATCCAACGGGGATATTTTCATCAGGATTCATCAGCGTGAACCCGTCATCCGCATCATCACAGAGAACTATAAAAGTTATTTCATCGGAAAAAAGGGGGCGTTGCTTCCGTTTCTTCCCGGGTATCCCGTAAGAGTAATGGTGGCAACAGGAGCGATTCCTGATAGTCTCTTCATCCAGGGACAGAGGTCCAGTACACGAAAAGTGCCTGATGTTGTTCAAACCAGCGCCTTGCTTTCCGATCTGTATTACATCTCTCTCTTCGTCAGTCGTGACTCCTTCCTTAAAGCACAGATTGTTCAGGTATATGTGAATCAGCAAGGAGAGTATGAGCTTATCCCGAAAGTAGGGAATCATCTTATTCTGCTTGGCAATGCCTCTGATCTTGAAGACAAATTCAACCGGCTGATGGTTTTTTATCAGCAGGGGCTGAATCAGATCGGCTGGAATAAATATCAAATCATCAATATCAAATATAAGAATCAGGTTGTTTGTTCTAAACTATCACTCAGATGAAACACACAGGAATAATTGTCGGACTGGATATTGGAACGACCAAGATCGCTGTCATCGTTGGCCGGAAAAACGAATTCGGAAAACTCGAAATCATCGGATATGGCAAGGTTCCCTCTATCGGTGTCAAACGGGGAGTGGTCTCCAATATCGAGAATACCGTTCAATCGATTAAGGAGGCTGTGGCTGAAGCCTCCAGGAAAGCGGGTGTCGAGATCCAATATGTCAACGTCGGTATTGCCGGTCAGCACATTAAAAGTTTGCAGCACAGGGGAAGCATGATCCGAACCCAGACTGATACAGAGATCAGCCAGCAGGATATCGACAATCTCTGCAACAGCATGTATAACCTGAATATGAGTCCCGGTGAGGAGATCCTGGAGGTGATCCCCCAGGAGTTCAGTGTTGACGGGGAGCACGGCATCAGGCAACCCAAAGGGATGATCGGCAGTTCGCTCGATGCCAATTTCCATATCATTATCGGGCAGACTGCCGCGGCAAAAAACATCTATAAATGTGTGCGACGCGCAGGTCTTGAAGTGGTGGAACTGATTCTCGAACCCATTGCATCCACTGAGGCGGTACTAAGTGAGGAGGAGAAGGAAGCGGGGGTAGTGCTTGTCGATATCGGAGGGGGAACGTCAGATATTGCAATCTTCCATGAGGGAATTATCCGGCATACCTCCGTCATTCCGTTAGGAGGAGAAATCGTCACAGATGATATCAAAGAGGGATGCTCGATTATCAAGAAGCATGCAGAAGAGTTGAAGATCAAGTTTGGTTCGGCATTAGCCAGTGAAAACAAAGATGAAGAGATCGTAGCGATCCCCGGATTACGCGGACGACCCCCGAAAGAGATCAGCTTGCGAAACCTGGCAAACATTATCCAGGCCCGGATGGAAGAGATCATCGAACATATCTACTACGAAATTAAAAGTTCGGGTTATGAGAAAAAACTTATTGGAGGGATCGTACTTACAGGGGGAGGCGCTCAGATGAAACACATCGCCCAACTTACTGAGTTCACGACCGGGTTGGATACCCGGATCGGATACCCGAATGAGCACCTGGCGAATAACGTCCCGCCGGAGATGGCCAGCCCCATGTACGCCACCAGTATCGGTTTGGTTCTCATCGGCGCTGAACGGTATGAGCGGGAATATCAGAAGATGAAAGAGCTTGAGCCTGAAGAAGTCGTGGTAGAGGAGACCCCGAAAAAGAAGAAACAGAAAGAGAAAAAAGCCAAAGACAAAACCCGGGAAGGCAAGCGATTTACTGAGATCTTTCTGGAAAAAATCAGGAACTGGTTTGAGGAGGAAAATGAATGAAACCCGCTATTAACAACTACTTTGTTAATAAAATTCAGAATACTGCCAAATGCGGGGCGTCAAACAACCTAATTTTAATCAACCGAAAAACGATACACCATGCCAGCTATGTTAAAATTTGACCTGCCGAAAAATCCATCGAATATCATCAAAGTGATTGGCGTTGGTGGTGGTGGCAGCAATGCAGTCACACACATGTATAACCAGGGCATTAAGGGTGTCGACTTCTTTATCTGCAACACCGATTCCCAGGCAATGGAGTCAAGCCCGGTCCCTTCGAAAATCCAGCTGGGGACAAACCTCACATCCGGATTAGGCGCGGGAGCGGTTCCTTCCGTTGGCCGCAATGCAGCTCTTGAGGATGCAGACTACATCCGCGAGGTGTTGAATGACGGAACTAAAATGCTATTCGTAACGGCTGGTCTTGGTGGTGGTACCGGAACGGGAGCTGCCCCGGTCATTGCGGAGATCTCAAAAGAGCTGGACATCCTGACCGTAGGGATCGTCACACTTCCTTTCGCGTTTGAAGGACGTAAACGGAAACTGCATGCCGATGAAGGAATCAAGCAACTGAAAGAACAGGTTGACGCTCTGCTGATTATCAGCAATGACAAACTTCGCGAACTTTATGGGAACCTCAAACTCTCGGAAGCATTCAGCCAGGCGGATAATATCCTGACATCGGCTGCGCGGGGGATTGCTGAGATCATCACTGTAACAGGGTACATCAACGTAGATTTCGAAGATGTCAAAACAGTGATGCAGGACAGTGGCGTTGCCATCATGGGAACAGGCATCGCCTCCGGGTCAAACCGCGCCCTGCAGGCCGTGGAAGAAGCCATCAGTTCTCCGTTGCTGAACAATAACGATATTGAAGGGGCCAACAACCTGCTTCTCTACCTTGCTTCGGGCAAGGAAGAGATCACCATGGATGAGGTGACGGAAATTACCGATTACATCCAGGAAAAAACAAAATCCTCCACGGAAGTCATCTGGGGAAATGGGTTTGACGAAAGTCTGGGCGAGAAGATCAGTGTGACCATCATTGCCACCGGTTTTGATGAAGAACACCGGCGTCACGGAGAACCTTCGAAGAAAGATGTGGTGATCCGTGATCTCTATGAGACAGAAAAATCAATCCCAAAGGTAGAGACCCGGGTTGAGACGCCCGCTCCGGAAGAGGTAATGCAAAAACCGGTTGTCGTGGAGCCTGTAGTGCAGGAAACCGTGATGGAGACAGAAGGGATGGAGGAGAAAATGATAGAGGAGAAGACCTCAGAGGAAAAGATTCAGGAGGTTCCTGAGATAACGATGGAAGTTCCCGGAATGATCCCGGATGTGGAGGAAACAGCCATGGAAGAACCCTTGAACTCGGAGGTTTCCTATGAAGAGGAGTCTTTCCAGCTTCCTCTGATCCGGCTTGAAAATCATATGGAAGAGGAAGAGATCCTCGCCGAGGAGGAGGTTCATGACCCCTTTCAGCGTGAAATTGTGTTCGACCTGGAAGTTCCGCAGATGGAAACCCCCACCGAGGAGAAGATGTATATGACCGACAAACGGGCTGAGACCATTACTTCCAAAACATCTGTACAACCCGAGCCTCCCCGGCTATCCCCCTCCCCCGGATCCGGTAATGATTCACAGGAGTTCAACCGGATGGGCAACGACCGGATCCAGAAACTGAAGGCCCTCAGCGAGAAGTTGAAGAATCACACCCCTATTGAAAATAACCTCTATGAGCTGGAAAGTGTCCCGGCCTACAAACGCCGGAATGTGGATCTTCCCGACGTGGCGCCCTCTTCAGAGTCGCACATTCACGGACTGAGTCTGAATGAAGATAGTGAAAAGGGGTTGGAAATCCGGAGCGAGAACTCGTTCCTTCATAAAAATGTAGACTAAAGGTTAAATCAAACAATGTCATCATGAAACTTCCAAGATCCTATTACAACTGGACCTCATTTATCGGGACGTTGATTGCTGGCTTTGCCCTGCTCTTGATTGTATTTCTGTTTATTATTTCAACCATTCTGGATCAGGGAGGATCGTACCTCGGTTTGTTTATTTATATCGCATTGCCTGCGCTGATGATCATTGGGCTTCTCCTGATTCCTGTCGGCATGCTGGCAAACATCAGAAAAAAAACGGATGATGAGGACTACCGGAATCGAAAAAAACCCATCATCGATCTGAACGATAAACGGCATCAGAATGCGTTCGTGATCTTTTTCATCCTATCCGTCTTTTTTCTTTTCCTTACCAGCATCGGGAGTTATGAAGCTTTCCACTACACCGAATCTGTTCCTTTCTGCGGAACCCTCTGCCATAAGGTGATGGAACCTGAGTATATCACCTACCAGCATTCAGCCCATGCAAATGTTCCCTGTGTGGAGTGTCATGTTGGAGCGGGCGCCAGCTGGTATGTCAGGTCAAAAATCTCCGGATTGTACCAGGTATATGCTGTACTCTTCAACGTCTACCCGAAACCCATTGAGGTTCCGGTGGCTAATCTTCGTCCTGCCCGCGAAACCTGCGAACGATGCCACTGGCCTGACAAGTTCTATTCCCGTAAACTGATGGTAGAAAAAAGCTTTCTGGCAGACGACACAAACACCGAATGGGACATCGTGATGGAGATGAAGACAGGCCCGTTATATAAGGCACTGGGCCTGAAGGAGGGCATCCACTGGCATATCAATCCCTCGGTCAAGATTGAATACATCTCTGATGACAATACCCGTGAGACCATCCCATGGGTCAGGTTCACCAACCTGAAAACAGGAGAGATAACCCTCTATACTGATGAGGAGAATCCACTGAGCGACAGCTTGCTCGCTGTGCTTCCTATCCGCACGATGGATTGCATCGATTGCCACAACCGCCCCTCCCATGCTTACAAATCCCCGCCCGTTTACATCGACAATGCTATGATATCGGGCGCCATCCCGAAAGAGATCCCTCAGATCAAGTACATTGCCATGGAGGCGCTGAAAGACCCCTTCACCAATAAGGATACCGCTTTCATGTATATCGACAGCGTGGTTACTCATTTCTATCAAACCGATTACCCCGATTACTGGGCTGAAAATCAGGGGAAGATCGCGAAAGCCATTGCAGGAATCCAGGAAGCATTCAGTCTCAATGCGTTCCCTTTTATGAAGGTCTC